>VBEI01000125.1 GCA_005882715.1 Chloroflexota bacterium
CACCAGGCGTCGGTACTCGGGCTGATGCGCGCACTGTGCCGCGACGAAGGGAAGGCTGTGCTCGCCGTGGTCCACGACCTGACGCTCGGCGCCGCGCACTGCGACCGGCTGGTGATGTTGCGGCCCGGCGGCACAGTGGCGGCGGAGGGTAGCGCCGAGGAAGTCCTGCGGCCGGAGTTGCTCGCGGAAGTATATGAAACGGCGGTAGATGTGTTCCCGCACCCGCGAACGGGGCGCCCGGTGGTGGCGCCGCGCATGGAGGGGGGATAGACTTCGCCTGATGGGCGATCGTCGTACGGCTCGTGCACAAGGGCGACGCGGGGTCGCGCCTACGAGGGATGCGGCCGGCCGTCGTGCCGGGAAGTCCAAGCTTTACACGCGTACCGGCGATCTCGGAACGACGATGCTGTTCGGCGGCGGGCGGTTGCCAAAAGGCCACCCGCGCGTCGAGGCGTACGGGACGGTCGATGAGCTGAACTCGACGCTAGGAGTGGCGCTATCTTTCTTGCCGTCCCGCAACGTGTTTGCGAAGGCAATCTCGGGAGTGCAGAACGAGCTGTTCAACATCGGCTCGGAGCTGGCGAGCGGCGGCGGAGGGAAAGCGGCGGACAAGGCGCGGCTGTTCATCGACGCCGAGGCGAAGATCGCTTCGCTGGAGGCGCTGATCGATGAGTACGACGCGAAGGCGCCGCCGCTGCGCACCTTTATCCTCCCGTCAGGCTCGCAGGGCGGGGCGATGCTGCACCTCTGCCGCACGGTTTGCCGCCGTGCTGAGCGGCAGGTCGTCCGCCTTTCGCATGAGGAGCACGTCAACCCCGATATTCTGCGCTATCTGAACCGGCTCTCCGATCTACTGTTCGTGCTGGCGCGCTACGTGAACAAGGCCGCCGGGAAGCCGGAGACGGAATGGCGAAAGGGATGACTCCGGAGACCCTCATGGCCTCAGTCCTGGGTCACTGATGTTTCCGGTTTCGGACGAGCCAGAGGCAAGGTCGGTTCCCTTCGTCAACGTAGCTATCATCATCGCGTGCGTGCTGGTGTTTCTGTACGAGCTAACCCTTTCGATGTCCCAAGTCAACCGGTTCTTCTTCGACTACGGGGTCGTGCCGAGGCAGCTCGACCGCTGGCTCCAGCACCCGTCAGGGCTGGAGGAGCCGGCGACGATAATCACCTCGGCTTTCGTCCACGGAGGGTTTCTGCATCTCGGCGGCAACATGCTCTACCTCTGGGTGTTCGGCGACAACGTGGAAGATGCGCTGGGACACCTGCTCTACGCGCTCTTCTATGTCGCAGCCGCGGTAGGCGCCGTTGCCCTACAAGTGGCGATCGATACTAATTCCGTGGTACCCATGGTGGGAGCGAGCGGAGCCATCTCGGGCGTGATGGGGGGCTACTTCGTGCTCTACCCGACGGCCCGCGTCAACGTTCTCTTCGGCTTCTTTCTGTTGCCCGTCCCTGCGGTGTTCTTGATCGGCTTCTGGTTCGGATTACAGCTGCTGAGCGGTGTCGCGACCTTCGGGACTGCGCAGGGCGCATCGGAAGGCGTGGCCGTCTGGGCGCACGTCGGCGGCTTCATTACAGGACTCGCGATCGTCCTCGCGCTGCGCCCGTTCATCCACATACCGCCGCTGCGGCGCCGGACCGAAGGCTGGTAGCCGGACAGTGCGGCGGCAAGCAGCACAACGGCAAGTAGCGCGACGAAGGAGTGACAGAGATTCAGGAACCAATATTGATGCGGCCGTGGAGGGCCGGCGTAGTGCCGATCGGTCTTGGAGCTGTGAGTTTTTCAGCCTTGATGTTGGCGCGGGTCATAGAGGCCGGGCGCGATCCTTGGCAGCCGGTCGTCGCTTTGGCGCTTGTATTCATTAGCGCAGCGACAACGATCAATTTCGTGTGGTTTCACTATGTCACGATTGATACCGAGAGGTTGCAAGCAGTCAGATGGTTTGGCCTCGTGAGAAGGACGATTCCAATCGGTGATCTCACATCGGTCGATACCCGGCCTCAGGTAGCAGCGTACGGCCTACTTCGACCTACCCTGGCGGTACAGTTTCGTTCGGCACAGGGAGTCATTGAGCTGGGCCAGGCCTACCCCAGCGCCCCGGTTAGAGAGGCAGTGGCGTTGGTGAAAGAGAATGGCATCCCTGTCGATGGGAAACTCTTGAAATATTTGCATATCCCGTGAGCCAATGACGCTAGCGCCTCATATGGCGCGACAATGGCATCGCCCTAGCTGACACTCGCCCTCAGTTGCCGTCCTCGCGTCAGCGACTGCTGAGGCGGTAACCGATAGCTGTAAGTCGGCGAGCAATAGTTGAGATGCCCTGATTCGCGGCTGCTTGACGCTTTGCAGAAGGCCTTGGCGGGATATAATCCCCCATACCACCGTTGATTAAGGGAGCGAACAATGGGCAACCCATACGAAACCGATCTCGACCGCAACCCGGCGAACTATGCGACCCTAACCCCGCTCTTGTTCATCGAGTGGAGCGCCTACGTCTACTCGGAGCGGACCGCCGTCATACACGGCGGGCGCCGCTTCACCTGGGCGGAAACGTATGCTCGGTCTCGCCGCTTGGCCTCGGCGCTGGCCGGGCGCGGCGTTGGGCTGGGAGACACGGTGGCTTTGATGGCGGCCAATACGCCGGAGATGTACGAAGCCCATTTCGGCGTGCCCATGACGGGCGCGGTGCTGAATACGCTGAACACGCGGTTGGACGCGGAGGCGATCGGATTCATGCTCAGGCATGGCAGCGCTAGAGTGGTGATAACAGACCGCGAGTTTTCGCCGTCGATGAGCGGGGCGCTGGCCAAGCTCGAACACCAGCCGCTGGTGATCGACATCGACGACGCGGAGTACGCGGGGCCGGGTGAGCGGCTCGGCGAGCTGGATTACGAGACGTTTATCGACTTCGGCGACCCGAACTATGCCTGGCAGCGGCCGGCGGACGAATGGCAAGCGATATCGCTGAACTACACGTCGGGGACGACCGCTGACCCGAAGGGTGTCGTTTATCACCACCGAGGCGCGTATTTGAACGGCATCGGCAACATTCTCCAGTGGGGCATGCCGCGGCACTCGGTGTACCTGTGGACGTTGCCGATGTTCCATTGCAACGGATGGTGCTTCCCGTGGACAATGGCGGCGAACGCGGGCACCAACGTCTGCCTGAGGCGTGTCGATCCAGCACTCATCTTCCAAGCGATCAAGGAGCACCGCGTCACGCACTACTGCGGCGCTCCGATCGTGCACAATATGCTGGTGAACGCACCACCCGAACTGCGAGAGGGAATCACGCGCCGTGTGAGCGCGATGGTGGCCGGCGCCGCGCCTCCACAGGCCCTCATCGAGGGCATGGAGCGCATCGGCTTCGACGTAACACATGTCTACGGCCTCACCGAGACCTACGGGCCCGCTTCGGTCTGCGCTAAGCAGGATGAATGGAATGAGCTCGATACAGAACAGCGCGCCGAGCGCAACGGCCGCCAGGGGGTGCGCTACTTGCTGCAAGACGGCATGACCGTGATGGACCCGGAGGAGATGCGCGAGGTGCCCTGGGACGGGGAGACGATGGGCGAGATCATGTTCCGGGGCAACATCACAATGAAGGGTTATTTGAAAAACCCTGCAGCCACCGAAGCGGCGTTCGCGGGGGGTTGGTTTCATTCGGGCGATCTTGCAGTGATGCAGCCGGACGGGTACGTGAAGATTAAGGACCGGGCGAAGGACATCATCATCTCCGGGGGCGAGAACATCTCGTCAATTGAAGTCGAGGACATTCTTTATCGCCATCCTGCGGTGCTCGCCGCGGCTGTCGTGGCAACGCCGGACGAAAAGTGGGGCGAAGCGCCGTGTGCATTCATCGAGCTGAAGGACGGCGCAGACGCGAGCGCCGAAGAGATCATCGAACACTGCCGCGCCCACCTGGCGCGTTTCAAGGCGCCGCGGGAAGTCGTCTTCGGGACACTACCAAAGACTTCCACGGGCAAGATCCAGAAGTTCTTGCTGCGCGAGCGGGCGAAATCGGCAGCGGCGATCCAGTAGGACCGAGATGAGGGACCTCCCGTGGTAGCGCGACCGACCGGTGAATGGATGAGTGCAGAGGACTTACAGCACCGCTTGCCATGGAACGCGCCTCGCATAGGCATACTCCAGATCAGCGGCGCCATCGGCGCCCAGGTGCGCGGCCCCGAGATGGTGCGCGCGATCAAGGCGTTGGGTGACGACAGCCGGATCCGCGCGGTCGTCGTCGAGGTTGACTCGCCGGGGGGCTCAGCGCCGGTCTCCGATGCGATTCATCGCTCGCTGCGGAAGCTGTCAAGGCGGAAACCCACGGTCGCTTTCGTAATGACCTCGGGCCTTTCGGGCGGCTACCTCATCGCCTGCGCGGCCTCGAAGATCGTCGCCCTTCCGACTTCGCTGGTCGGCTCGATCGGTGTCATTTTCATGAGGCCGGTCGTCCAGGAGCTGATGGAGAAGGTTGGAGTCCGCATGGTCATGACCCATGAGGGTCATCTCAAAGGCATGTTCCAGCCCTGGCGGGAGCCAACGGAGGAGGAGCAAAAGAAGGTCGAAGCGCTGACCGAGCGGTACTATGCGTGGTTCGTCGATGCTGTTGCGACCGCCCGTGGATTGAGCGCTGAGGTCGTTCGAGGATACGCGACAGGTGAAGTATTCACCGCGGTGGAGGCGAAGGAGATGGGGCTCGTCGACGAACTCGGCGACCTTGAGATGGCGCTGGATATGGCGAGCGAAATGGGCCGGACTCCGCGCCGCCTTCATTATGTTCGTCCCAGAAGGCCGCTTGTCGAAAGGCTCCTCGCCCGCAGCGGCGGATCGCTGGCCCGGTCGTTTATTGGTGAGCTGGAAGAGCGCCTCTTTCCCCGGATAGAGTTCCGCTAATCTGTCATTCCGAGCTCGTGGGACGACGCGAACAGGTGGTCCCGCTGCTAGCGCGAGCGGACGGGGTGGCGAGGAATCTCAGCATTCCGCCAATCGAGATGCGGGTTGGGGTTGGTCATTCCGCTCCCTAGGCTAGTGCGCCGGCAGCGTTCCTCGGTCCCCTGACAGGGTGCCGGTAGCAGCCATCTCCCGGCAGGACGCGGCGCACGTGCGACACATTCGCGCGCAAGCCTCCATTTGCATGTCGCCCTTGAACTTTTCGCACTCGACGGCGCATCGTTCGCAGATCTCCGCGCAGGCGGCGCACGTTATCGCGTGCAACGGCGAGTTGCGCAGCATGAAGTCGGCGCTCGTCTGGCAGATCTCCGCGCAGTCCAGAAGGAGCCGTACGTGCGACTCCGCGGCGTGGTCACCGCCCTTCTGGAGGCGGTAAACCACAGTCTCCAGGCAAGCGGCGTGGCAATTCGAGCAGTTGTCGATGCATTCCTGCATCCGTTCGCTCTCGTGCTCCCGGGTAGTCCCGCGCATGACGACCCTCCTTTAGAATCCGTGCGTCGAATAGCATTCTACAGGCGCGTGGGTTACGCAAGGGTATGGGGTTGAAGGCGCGTGAAGAATTGTGTGCGATAGGTCAGCGGCCAGACGACGGCGCGGTTTGGGGCAGCCATTCACACACAACGCCATCGCGGTCGGGGTCCACGTCATGGCCGGCAGCAGGCGGGTGCTGCTGATAGTACGCCTGGGCTTCCGGCTGCGTCGCGAAGTCATTGCACTGGCATTCTTGAGAACCGGTTGCGCACGACGGCATCGACGTCTGCGGCGCCGCCGTAGGAGTTATTTCGGGCCGGCTATTTGATTCGAGAGCTGCTCCGGGCGCCTGGAATGCTCTACCCGACGAAGATGAGCTCGGTGCAACCACGAACTCCTTAGAATCGCCCCGAGAGTAAGAAGCCACAAGGGATATCGCGAGAATAACGAGTGAGGCGGCCCATAGCCCCAGCCAGAGAACGCGGTCCATCCTGAGCTGGAACGGGCTGTCTGGTGTGATTTCCTCGAGGAAGCGGGCGGTCTTCCGGACAAACCGCGAGTTCGGCTCGGCCGGCGGCCTCGGCGTCGAGACCGTTTCTGCGGCTGGCTCGGCCGGCTTAGGCGTAGAGAGCGCTTCTGCGGCTGGCTCGGCCGGCTCAGGCGCAGAGAGCGATTCTGCCTTCGGCCCGGTTCCCGGTTTGTGAGCTAACTCCACTGTCCAGCGGTGGGAGACCCGAAGCGGCAGCTCTCGGGCGCGCAGGGCAGCGACGGCCTCCGGCTCGACCCCGGCTTCTATCAGGGCCGCGACGATTCGCTCGGCCTTAGCTGTGCTCTCGATGAGGCTGGCTTGCCCGCTTCTGAGAGCGCCTTCATCGCGAACCGCGACCATGATGTGTTCGCCGCTTTGTCCCTTCGGGCGACGCTTCGGCACTGCGCTCATTCCACTTCCTCGTAGCCCAGGCAGTCCAGCCGCCCTGAGCAGGACGAGCGCATATCAGCGAAAACGACAGCGCTCATCGCTATCTCTAAAGGACGAAGCGGCGATGAGTCTGTTACGGAATGCGGCTTACGTTGGGGCGGTGAATGATTCGGAGTTGGCTTCGGTTACTGGAAGGTTGTATCGATGCGGGCGGACGAGTCGAAGAAGTACTGGAACGTCTGGTTGAAGCGGTAGAACGCGTCTCGCCGGTAGCCGTCGTTTGAGCGCGCCAGGTCGTCCGGCTCCTCGATGTCGATCGTGTTCAGCGTGTGGTGGAGGTCCGCCTTGCCATTCGCCTTGATGTTCTCGATCATCTCTTTCCACTTCATGTAGGGCAGCTCGAGCCAGAAGTCCGAGTTCTCTGCCTCGTTCTCAGTCGCCTCACGAACGTCCGCTACCTCGAACGCCTCGAACGTCAGCAGATAGTACTTCTGGAGGTCCGGAATCTTGATCCCGACGGTCGCATCGCAGGTCCCGATGTGCTTGTAGCCCGGGTCGTCGTTCACGATCGCCCGGATCGCGTTGAACCAGTCGACGGAGGGGAACGTGGCCTTGGTCTTAACTTCCTGCGTCATTGCGAGAACTCCTTGTGTCTCTAGAACGTCACTCTGAACCCCGAAGGGTCTGTCTGAACATTTGGTTGGTTTTCATGCGCTTGACTCGGGACTCAGCCGTAACTTAACCCCCAAGCTACGCGCTCGGCCTCGGGGTCTGCCCGGCAGATTCTTCGTGCCTCAGAATGACCATCGCTAGGCCGCGGCCGCCTCCGCCGGCTCTTCGATGTACTTCTTGAGCGAGGGGTGCAGCTTGTTGCGGCGCTCGGGGAACCCGGCCGCCGCCAGACGCGAGATGTAGTCGCGCACCCAGCGCCGGTTGAAGTACCCAAGCTTCGCGATGCCGTCTGACACCTGCTCGTTGCCCGTGCCGCCGCCGAGCAAGATGATCAGCGCCTCACACAGTGGAACGTCCTTCTCTTCCTCGAAAGCAAACACCGCTTCAGCCTTGTTGAGGTAGTTGTGGATCTCGGCCCGCCGGTCGATCTTCTTCGAAAGGAAGTAGCGCAGGTGTTGAACGCCGTAGGAAAGCTGGCGCCCGACGTCCTGCATGCCTAGCCGGAAGATCAACGATTCCGCTTCGTTATGTGCGGTGTAAGCGCCGATCTGGTAGAGGCCCATGATGTGGCTCGCCGCGAAGATGTTCAGGACAACCGAGGCCTCGGTCCACGCGCGCGCGTCAATGATCGCCCGGTGGAAGTACCCCGGGCTTTGCAGACCAAGCCCGCCGCCGTTGGACATCGCGCGCTTGCGGAAGACCTCAAACTGGCGCGCGTAGTCGAAAGCAGCGGTCGAAAGGTATAACTTGACTTCGTGGTACCCATACGACATTTCGGGCAGCCACCTGCCGATGATGTCCCCGGACAGGAGCCCTCGCTCGCAGAAGTGGGTGCAGAGCTGGCCCACCGCCCGCTCGATCTCGTCCGGGAGTGGCTCCATCGTCGTCCACGGAATGTCCGTGGCCGGCCGCCAGCGCCGCTGGATAGCCTCTTCGTATAGGTCGCCCGCGTTGTCGGCCCATAGTTCCGCCTTTTCGTAGATCGTGTAGCCCATCGGTGCGACGCCGGGTATCGGATAGGCGCCGCGGGGCATCTCCGTCTGGTATGGCCAGTGGTCCGGTATGTCCGCGTAGGTGCCGACGTTGAGCATATCGACGGTGAGACCTCGATTCCCGGGCCGAACGCGGATTCCCCATTCCGTTGGCACCTTCATCCACGACAGGTCCAGTGTCTGTGCCAGGCCACCTTCGCGGGCCGCCTCCTGCTGCGCGATAAACCGCTCCGCCTGATCGGGCTTAATCCCCGCCTCGATCTGCTTTGCAATGAAATCAGCCGCTGCGCCCAGCGCAAGCGCGCGCTTAACCAGGCTCTCAGGCCACTCGTGCTTCTGCGCCACGTCCAGCAGCTCCGGCGGTATGGTGATTTCGCCGCCGGCTCGGATACGTTCCTGCTCGGAGATGAACTGCTCCGCGGCCTCCGCCGTTACGCCCGGCATGCCCAACTGCCCCTTGATTGCGTCAGCCGGGAACCCGAGCGCCAGCCCGCGGCGCACCAGGTCCAGCGGGATGCCCTTTTCCTCTGCGACCTGCGCCAGGTCCGCAGGCACGTCTAATGCGGTTGCGTCAGCCATTGGCGTTCTCCTTCATCGTGGGGGAGAAGGAGGAGGAAGATGTACGAAGGCCAATCCTCCGCCTTCCGTGTGGGCAAGAGTCATTTAGCCACAGGCACATTCAGCCGTCAAGCGTTTTCTAGCGGGCGCTAAGAAAGCCTGACCAAGACCCCGCCGGCATAGAGAACTACCGTCCCCGCCACTCTGGCGGCCGCTTCGCGATGAAGGCGTCTATGCCCTCCTGCGCATCCTCCGTCAGCATGTCGCAGGCAATCACCTCGCTGGCGGCGTCGTACGCGTCCGCCAGGCCGAGTTCGAGCTGGCGGTAGAAGAGCCGCTTGCCGGAGGCGACCGCGACGGGGCTCTTCGCGAGAATGGCCTCCGCAAGCTTCTGGACCTCGGCATCCAGCTGGTCTTCGGGGACGACGCGGTTAACGAGTCCTCGCTCGAAGGCAGTCCGAGCGTCGATAAAGTCGCCGGTCAACAGCATCTCCATCGCCTGCTTGCGGCCAATGTTGCGCGCCAGTCCCACAGACGGCGTTGAGCAGAACAACCCGACGTTGATCCCTGAGACCGCGAAGCGCGCGTTATCAGACGCGACAGCAAGATCGCACATCGCGACCAGCTGGCAGCCTGCCGCGGTCGCGATACCATGGACGCGGGCGATGACGGGCTGGGGAAGCTCTGTCAGCGTCATCATCATGCGGCTGCACCGCTGGAAGAGGGCTTGCTGGAAGGCGAAATCGGGGTGCGCGCGCATTTCCTTCAGGTCGTGGCCCGCGCAGAAGGCCTTGCCCGCGCCGGCGATGACGAGGACGCGGGCGGTTTCGTCCTCGGCGATATCAGCGAGCGCCGTCTCGAGTTCGGTCAGGAGTGCCTGGGAGAGGGCGTTGAACTGCTCCGGGCGGTTGAGAGTCAACGTGACCACGCCGCCGGCGTGTTCATGCAATAGCACCGGCTTGTCAGTCGTCGAGCGCTCTCTCAGTTCCCGCATTTCAGTCGTCTCGGGGCCAGTATAACGCGGCGAGGGCACAGAAATCGGTGCTGAGACACAATATCGCTGCTTGCAAGCCTTGGAGATTCCTCGCCACCCCACCGACCCTTCGCGAGCTCAGAACGGTCGTCGGCCCCGCCCCGCGGGCTCGGAATGACGGTCGAGGGTGGGTCGCGGACGCTCCTCGCCGCCCCGCCGGGTGCCTCGATACGCCCATTCGGGCTACTCGGCACGAACGGTGAGCGCGCGGGCGCCGACTGTGGAATGACGAGGCCGCGCTGTGGGACGCCTATTAAAGCGCGTCGAGCTGGGCCAGCGTCTCGTCGACGGAAGGAATTTCCCATTGCTGCCAGCCGAGGTAGGCGTAGCGCACGGTTCCATCCTTGTCGATGATGAAGAGGCCGGGGCGCTGTCCAAGGGAGATCATCGCGCTTTTCACGTCGTACTGGCGGAAGACCTTGCGGTCGGGGTCGGGTAGGCACGGGAAAGGAATGTCGTTGGCCTGGAAGTAGGTGCGTGCATTGTCGAGGGTATCGGGTGCAATCGCGAGGATTTGCGCGCCGCGCTGCTTGAACTCCTCGTACCGGTCCCGCAACTGCGAGAGATGCCTCCGGCAGAACGGTCACATGAAGCCGCGCAGAAAGACGAGGACGACCGGCTTCCCGCGCAGTTTCGATAAGGTGACTTCAGCGCCGTCGATGGTGGTCAGCGTGAAGTCTGGTGCTTCGGCGCCGAGCGATACAGTATCCGACTCAACGGGCATGGTGGACTGGATTCTAGGAGAGGGGCAGGTGCGGCGTCAAACACTGAATAGGCGGCAAAGGCTATGCTATCATCCGAGCGCAAATGAGGATCATTCTATTTACCGGGCGCGGCGGAAGCGGCGTGAGCACTATCGCCGCTGCTACCGCGGCGACCCTGGCGCGAAGTGGGCGGCGTACGCTTGCTTTTGGTTTGGGGAGTGGGTTAGGCGACGCGCTTGGCGTCCCGTTGATGCACGAGCCTCGCGAAATTGCGCCCAACCTGTTGGCGCTCGAGACGCGACATGGCGATGACGAGCCCGATGAGTTCCGTGACTGGCTCGAGGACCTGCTGGAGTGGCGTGGCGTCGATCCGGAGCTCGCCGACGACCTCGCGGCGCTTCCGGGGGCGAACCAGATCGGAAGTATGCTGAACTTGGCGGGACAGGCAGAGGATGGCGGTTACGAGGCAATCGTAGTAGACGGCCTGCCGCTCGAGGAGTTTCTCGATTTGCCGCCGTCTCTGGACGCCGCCGCGCGCTGGCTGGAACGGCTCTTCGAGCCGCGCCAGAGCAACGTCTTCGAGCCGTTCGTGCGCATGTTCGCGGCGGACTATGCGGAGGCCGGCGAGGAGATGCTTGAGAGCGGCCGCGAGTTGCTCGGCCGGCTCGCCGACCTGCGGGATCTGCTCACCGACCCGGACGTAACGTCGGCGCGAGTCGTCCTGCGACCGGACGCAACGGCAGCAGCGGACACGCGAGAATCCCTAACGGCTCTGAGTCTCTTTTCGTATGCTTGCGACGCGTTCGTGGTAAATCAAGTGCTGCCGGATGAAGTGCAGGACCCCTTCTTCGAGAAGTTGCGTTCCGACCGGGAGCGAGCGCTGGGCGGGGCGCGTGTCGCAGCCGGAGATGCGCCTGTTCTGACAGGAACTCTCGCGCAGACCGCGCCCGTCGGCCTCGCGGCGCTCGGGCCACTTGCTGAGTCGGTCTACGGCAATCGGATGCCGGCAGACGTGCTCCACCGCACCGCCGTGCACTCGTTCAGCCGGCGGGACGGCACCTTCGTGATGAGCTTGACACTGCCCTTCGCCGAGAAGAAAGACCTCGCCGTCGAGCAGCTGGACGATGGCGTCGCCGTGCACCTGAACGGGCGGCGCGCTGTGCTAATGCTTCCGCCTGAGGTCGAGAGCCGGGAAGCATCGTCCTGGTCGTTCGAGCCGCCCGAGTTGAAGATCAACTTCGGGGGCTAGCCGGGCGGACACCCGTGGTCAGCCGCTTCGACGAATTCCTCATCCACCAGACCGAGCAGACCTTGGCGAGCGTGGCCTCCGAGCATCCGGAGTGGCAGGACCGGTTCTACTTCAACATCCACGACCGGCACGGCGAGTTCGCGCTCATCACGGGGCTCGGTGCCTTTCCGAACCGCAAGATGTCGCAGGCGTACATCTTTGCAGCCGACGCGGGGCAGCACTATGGCTATCTCCAAGTGCGGCCTCTGAACAATGACCGCGAAGTAATGACGGCCGGCACTCTCTCCTTCAATGTGATCGAGCCTCTGAAATCCTGGGCGCTCGACATTGAGGATGAGGCGAGCGGTGTCAGTGGCTCACTCGTATTCAAAGAGCGCTGCCCCCTCTACCGGTTCAGCCCAATCGAGTGGCAGAACAACGGACACCAGGTGGTCAAGCAGATGCACTACACGCAGGCGGGCGTTTATGAAGGCTCGCTGACGATCGGCGGCCGAACATTCACGGAGCTGATCGGGATGCGAGACCGGTCGTGGGGTATTCGCGACATGGCGCGGGTTCCATTTTGGGTCTGGATCTCCGCGCAGTTCGAGTCTTTTTGCATTTCCGCCTGGCTCTGGGAAACGCCCGACGGAGAGGTCATCCACGCGGACGGGGCGCTCATCCGGGAGTCAGGCGAGGTCCGGCCCGTGACGAAGATCGAACACGAACTGGAGCTGCGGCCGCGGACGAAACGCCCGAAGGTCGCGCATTTCGAGCTGACGATGGCGGACGGGAAGGTCGAGCGGCTCACGGCGTCCGAAATCCAAACGATCTTCCTCGCGCCAGGGCTCGCGCGCTGGGCCGATTCAGACTGCGATGCGCTTAAACGGGCGGATACTTCGGCCTTTGGGTTTGACCAGCACTGCCGCTTCAAGATGGGCGAAGAGCAGGGTCTCGGTATCGTTGAGTATATGGTTACTGGCGGGCACCGGCGTTACGGCATCCCGCCGGTGTCATGAGCCAATGAAAACGCTCTACCGCGTGGAATAGTCGCGCCGGGAACGAACCGCGAGAGGCTAAGGAACGCCCGCTGCCTTGCGTTCCTGCGCGAGCGCCAGTTCGATGGTATCCACAGGTGGCTGCGGGATCGATTGGCCGGCGAGGACTGCCATGGCGTCCTCCATCGCCTGTTTTGCTTCAGCGATGCCGGTACCCTGTTCGAACCAGATCGGTTCGCCGACGCGTACTCGAACAGGAGCCGGGCGGGAATACTTCGTTCCTGGGGGGAGTAGTTGCGCCGTGCCCTGGATATAAATCGGAAGGACGGGCACGCGTTGGGAAAGCGCCAGTATCGCCGGGCCCGGATGGAAGGGAAGAAGCTCGCCCGTGCGGGTCCGGCGTCCCTCGGGGAAGATCAGGAGCGACCATGCATTCTCGAGAAGCCATTGGGAGTAGGAGAGCGCCTCGCTTCCGCCCCCACGGGTTATGGGGAAGGCGTTGTAGCGCAGGGAATACCACATTCCCTTAATGCGTTCGCGGTACATGCGGTCGGCGGCAGCCACGATGGCGGTGTGGTTATAGATGTGATTGGGAAGGAGCGACAAGACGACCGGAGTATCGAAGTGGCTGGCGTGGTTGGCGATGATTAGAGCGGGGTTCTGGAGTCGCTCCAGGTTTTCTCTGCCCTCGATCGTGAGCGGTCGACAGAAGCGGCGCACGTGCCTTGTAACAGTGAACGGGCGGGCCCACCGCCGGTAGGTCCGCGCCCATAAGCTTAGCGCCCAGCGATGTGGCTTTACCTCGCTCAGCTTCGCGTCTCGCTCCTGCCGGCTGGTGACTGGGGCGGTAGTCATATCAGCCTCCCATATCAGAACAACCCCCGCGAAGACTCAAGCATGCTAGCACCAGCGGCTTCCGGTGTGTAAGGAATGGGTATTACAAAAACGTGGTATTCGGGGGCAAACCGAAACGCGAAGACAAGATAGATCGCGCCTAATTCACGAAGCGCCGTTACGAAGCTGCGGCCTGCTCGTGATCGGCTGCGATGGTGCCGGCTAGGGCGCGGACGACCTCTTCCATCGCATGCTTGGCGTCGCCGATAGCAGTGCCCTCCGGAAACGTCAGGAGGTTTCCAACTCGCGCCACCACGGGGGCAGGCTGTGACCGGTTGGTCCCCGGAGGCAAGATCCGGCTGGCGCCCTCGATGTAGATCGGAAGCACCGGGACATTTTGCTGCACCGCAAGTATCGCCGGGCCGCCGTGGAATGGCAGAAGCTCGCCCGTACGCGAACGCTTCCCCTCAGGAAAGATAAGGAGAGACCACCCGTTGTGCAGCAGCCACTGCGAGTAGGCGAGCGCCTCGCGCCCGCCGCCGCGCGTGATGGGGAAGGCGTTGTAGCGCAGCGAATGCCACATCCCCTTGACGCGTTCGCGGTACATGCGGTCGGCGGCGGCGACAACCGCGGTGCGGTCGTAAATCGACGTGGGCAGAAGGGAGAGAACGATCACCGTGTCGAAGTGACTGGTGTGGTTCGCAATGATCAGCAGTGGGCTCTTGAGCGAAGCAAGATTCTCGCGGCCTTCGACCGTGAACGGGCGGCAGAACTTGCGAACGTGACTGTGGACGGTCCAGCGGCGGGCGAGGCGGCGGAGTACCCGTGCCCAAGGGCTGAGAGCCCACTTATGAGGTTTGACCTCCCGATGCGCGGATGCGTGCTGTCCACCCTGGGTGATGGATATGTCTGTCACGGGCAACCTCCTCGGGGCGAATTAGGAGGGCTTTATTCTACGCCGTTGCGCGCCGCTCTTCCATCATGCGGCGCAGGGCAGTGATCATTTGGGCGATGTTCAGCTGCTGGTATACGGGAAAGCTGAACAAGGCGCCTTCATTCACGGTGTATATGTTCCTGCGCCCCTCCCGCCGCTTCTGGATGAAGCCGCTAACCTCCAGATCGCGCACGATCTGGTAGACAGCGCGTTCGGTCAGGTCGGTGCCGCGGGCGATCTCGCGGAGGGTTGCTCGGGGGTTCTGAACAAGGTGCGTCAGGACGAGTCCGTAGTTGCTGAGGAAGTTCCATCTTTTAGCCATGAGTCACCCCCGGATACACCGTCTCGATCAATTGAAGCTCGTTATCGTAACGCATAGGGTTGACAGGCCAAGCGCGCTGCCGCTATAGTGGCTTCTGATTTATTGCAGAATTGCAATTCCATAATGGTAAAGCAAACCACGGATATTATAACGCTAATGCGCGAAGTCCAAAACTACTTTGCCCGATATCGATACCGAATTCAGGTGTCATTATGCTCATGACACCCACGCTTGTCCAGTAGGGCAAGCCTTTTCCCCGCAGGATTTTGAGGCAACAAGCGCACCCCAACCGATGACAACTTTGCGGCTCTTCAGCCCTCCTGCCAGCGACAGCCCCGTGCATGATCGCCGCACCAACAAGTTCGCCGATAAGTACCGTCAGTTCTTCCCCCGTGTCTTCGCTTACGTCTACGGTCACACGCACAACGTGCACCTCGCCGAAGACCTGGTCGCAGACGTCTTCGAGCGCGCCTTCCTGAAGTCCGACACGCTGCGCAACGACGAGGCCTTCTCCACTTGGCTGTTCACGATCGCGCGCAACGTCATCATCAGCCACGCGCGCAAGCGACATCGGGAGACGGTGGTGGACCCGGACGTTCTCCGCGAAATCGCTCCCAGCGGGACTTCTGTCGAGGGAGACATCCTCCTGAGGGAGGAAATGCGGACGGTAAGCAGGTTGCTGCGGGACTTTCCGCAGCGCGAGCAGGACATCATTTCGCTCAAGTTCGACGCCGAGCTTACGAATGGGCAGATCGCTCAAATAATGAGCTTGAGCGAGCCAAACGTGCGCGTCATCCTGTTCCGAACGCTCCGGAAGCTGCGCGAGCAGATGGTCGCCGAGCGGCTGGCGTAGTCCGGTCCTCTCAGCCCGCGGGCGCCGTCGTTTCTGCCAAACAAATTCCTCGACTTACGAGCTGTCGTCCGCGATTGGCAGGCCGACGATATTATATCCGGCGTCTACGTAATGAACTTCGCCGGTGACACCGGCAGAGAGGTCAGAGCCGAGGTAGGCGGCAGCGTTGCCCACTTCTTCGATGCCGATGTTGCGGCGGAGCGGCGCGATCTCGCGGAAGCGAGAATGGAGGCCCTTAAAGCCGGAAACCCCGGCCGCGGACAGCGTACGGATGGGGCCGGCTGAGATGGCGTTCACGCGGATATGCTTCTCGCTCGCACCCAAGTCGAGCGCCAGGTAGCGCACGCTGGCCTCGAGAGCGGCTTTGGCGACGCCCATCACGTTGTAGTTGGGAAACGCTCGCACTGAGCCCAGGTAGGTAAGCGTGAGGATGGAGCTGTTATCGCGCATAATCGGGAGCGCCGCGTGGGCAACAGCGATGAGGGAGTAGACGCTGATATCCATCGCCAGGTGGAACCCCTCACGCGAGGTTTCATGGAACCCTCCACTCAGCTCGTCGCGATTGGCGAAGGCAATGGAGTGCACGAGGATGTCGATCCCGCCGAAGGCCTGACGGGCCTTCTCCATTAACACCCTGATTTCCTCGTCGCTGGACACGTCACATGGCTCGACGAAGTCCACCCCAATAGAGGCGGCGAGCGGCTTGACGCGGCGCTCGAGCACCTCGCCAGCGTAGCTGAGGCCGATCGTCGCGCCCTCGCGGTGGAGGGCTTGCGTGATGCCCCAAGCTATCGAGTGATCATTGGCGACGCCGAAGATGAGGGCGGTCTTGCCGTCAAGCAAGCCCATTATCCGGCACCAGCCTTGTCAGTTACTCGAACTCCGATCACGCCCTGATCCCGTAGGCTGCCTATTTCTTCCCACGACAGCCCCGCTTGTAACAGCACCTCTTCCGTGTGCTGACCGAACTCAGGCGCCGGTGTTCGAATCGTCCCGGGCGTGGCGCTGAGGTTGACGGCCGGGGCGACGATAGGAAGCGGGCCGTGGACCGGGTGGTCAAGCGTCGTAAACATTCCGTTCTCGATGATTTGCGCGTCGTTCTCGAGGTCGCGGTATTCGCTAACTACTTCGAAGAGGAAGTCGTACCTTCGGAAGAGGTCACGCCAGAAGGCGGATGGTTTCGTAGCGAAGATGCCATCGAGGCGGGTGATGAGCTGCATGAGGTCGGTGGCATTGGTGCGCATCCACTCGAGGCCGAGGCGTTCGGGCTCGAGCCACTCGCGCGTCGCTTCGTGAATCGCTTCGCGGAAGGGCGGCCAGTAGCGGCCGAACTGTGGCATTCCGATCATCAGCCACTTGCCGTCGCCCGCCTTGTATTGGTTCCAGAGCGGACTCGTTAGCCCGCGAGGGATGCGAGGGACCGGGGAGCCGCCGTAGTTGCCGGACATCAGGTAGCTCGTAATGTTGAACGCTTGCGCCGCGATCTGGCCCTGAAGAAGCGAGCCATCGACCATTTGACCTTCGCCGGTGCGCTCACGGTGGAAGAGGGCGAGGACGATCCCGTATGCGAGGAGGAAGGCGCTGGTCTGATCGGCCATGCCGCCGAAGGTCCGGGTCGGTGGATCGTCGGGCTCGCCCGTGACGCTCATGAGGCCGCCGCGGGCCTGCGCTAGCGGGTCGAGCGCCGGACGCTGGGCGTCAGGTCCCTTCAAGCCGAAACCGGATGCCTGGCAGTAGATGAGGCGTGGGTTCAGATTGGAGAGGGTCATATAGTCAATGCCAAGGCGATCGCAGACGCCGGGGCGGAAGTTTTGGACGACGACGTCGGCAGTCTCAACCAGGCGGTAGAAGACCCTCTGGCCCGCTTCGGCCTTCAGGTCAAGCACAATGCCGCGCTTGTTCCGGTTGTGCGTCTCGAAGTAAGCGTTCGGGCCATTGTCGCCGACATCGTAGCGGACGAGCGAGCGGCCGGGGTCAGGCGATTCGGAGCCCTCGACCTTGATGACGTCAGCGCCCCAGTCGGCAAGCATAGCCGTGGCCATCGGGCCCTGCTGCCAGATCGTGAGATCGAGGACACGGATGCCTTCGAGGGCCTTCATTTCGGATTGCAAGATAGCACAGGCGCTCCGGCGAAGCCTATCGGGCGGCCCTCAGCTTCTCGACTACCAGCGGCAGCGTTTCACCGGCAGGCCCGCGCAGGACTACATCACAGAGGCCGGTCAGCGGCGTCTCGTTCGGGTTGACTTCAATGAGGGAGCCGCCGGCCGACTTAACGTCGACGGGAAACTGTGCGGCCGGGTAGACAACGGCGCTGGTGCCGACAAGAAGCATGCAATCGCACATTTGGCTCTGGTTAATGCAATCGTCGAGGGCATCTCGGGGGATGGGTTCGCCAAACATCACCGTATCGCCTTTGACGATGCCGGCGGTGCAGTCGGGGCACTTGGGCGGAAGTTCATCGAGCAGAAAGCCTTCGACCGGCCAACGCTGGTTGCAGAGCACACAGCGAAGCTTGGTGCGGTTGCCATGGATCTCGGTGATAGCCTGACTGCCGGCGAGCTGGTGCAGGTTATCGATATTCTGAGTGATGATGTGCTTGAGGCGGCCCATCTCCTCCATGTCGCGCAGGGCGAGGTGACCGGGGTTGGGCACCGCCGTTTCGAGAGCCTGAACGAGCTCGCCGAGGCGGTTGGCGCGGTCCCGGCGCATCTCCCACCAGCGTTTCGGGTCCTCGACGAATCGCTCGTAATCGCGGAGATCGGGCTCGCCGTGCTTGGTCCAGAGACCCTCCGGCCCGCGGAAAGTAGGGACGCCGCTTTCGGCCGACAGCCCGGCGCCGACCAGTGCCACCACATGCCGTGAGGCGGCGATCAGGCGCGCCGCCTCTTCGATGGCCTGTTCGAGAGCTTCCCCCCGCTCGCCAGGAGGCTCTCGAAGGGTCATTCCGCCACCACGCTGACAAGCACCGTCCGCTCGCGCGGGCCGTCGAATTCTGCGAGGAATATCCCCTGCCAGCGGCCGAGAGCGAGGCGTCCGTTTTCGACCGGGATCGCCGCCGATTGCCCGACAAGGCTTGCTTTAATGTGCGCGTGCGCGTTGCCCTCAGCATGGCGGTAGTCCGCGTTGGCCGGAACGAGCTCGTCGAGCCGCGAGATCAGATCGACGCAGACATCCGGGTCGGCGTTCTCATTGATGATGATCCCCGCCGTCGTGTGAGGCGAGTAGATGTGGCAGACGCCATCGTAGACGTGCATTTCGCGCACCGCAGTGGCCACGCGCTCCGTGATATCGAGCAGTTCCTGATAATCGCCGGTGCGGACGTTGATGCGCCTGGGCAGGGCGGTCCTCCTTTGCGGAGAGATTATAACGTGCTCGGTACGTGGACAGAACGCGCGATCATTCTCTGGATTACGCGCGGACTTCACGCGCAACCATTCAGGTCATTGACGAACTCTAATCCTTCTCCAAGCTGCTCTTAATTTTTGACTCCTACCCTTACTTCAAGGAAGCACAAGAGGAGGAGGTAAATCGATGAGCAAATTCAGAAACCCTGAGACGCCCCGTCGCCGGGCGCGCTTCAGGCTCGCGGCATGCCGGCGCTGCGGCGGAGACGCCTTCCTGGACCTCACTGACGGCGGAGAATGGCGCTGCCTTCAGTGCGCCCGGACAGTCTCCGACGATCAGAGCGCCTATGGAGCCGCAGCCACGTCTCGCGCTCTCTATTTCAAGGAGGTGGCCGGGCGACCGGCCGCATAAGGAGGACTGACCAATGTTTGTACGGAGTGTTGCCGCGGTCGCTGTTACAGCTGCGGTTATCGGTAGCGTTGCGGGGGTTGCCGGCACGAAGCTACTCGACGGCGGATCCAGCGGCGGCACAACTACGTCCGCCACTACAACGACCGCAAATTCTAGCTCTGACTCGACCCAGTCGCAGCAGGCGGCCCTTTCCAGCGAGTGCCTCAGCGCAGCCGACATCTATCAGAATGTGAGCCCATCTGTTGTTGAGATTACGAGCACTCTCCAGTCCGGCGGTCCATTCGGACAACAGGCGCAGGGCACCGGCTCCGGGATCGTTATTGATACAGACGGCCGGATCCTTACGAACAATCACGTGATTGACGGTGCGCAAAGCATACAAGTGCGCTTCGCGGATGGGTCGACCTCCTCCGCGAAAGTCCTCGGCAGCGACCCTGCCAATGATCTTGCAGTCATACAAGTAACCGATTCTGGGCTTCAGTTACATCCCGCACAGCTGGGTGATTCGGAGGCGCTGCGGGTTGGCGACGCGGTCCTGGCAATCGGTAACCCATTCAACTTGGAGAGCACGCTGACCCAGGGTATCGTAAGTGCGACGGGCCGGACCTACAGCACCGGCGCGAACACGCGGCCGATAAGGAACATGATTCAGACCGACGCGGCGGTAAACCCCGGCAACTCGGGAGGGCCACTCCTGAACTGCCACGGCGAAGTAATCGGCATCAACACGCTGCTGGAAAACCCGACCGGCGATAACGTGAACGTCGGCGTGGCCTTTGCGGTGGCGATCAACACTGCCAAGCAATCGATATCGCAGATGGAGTCCGGTCAGGCGGTGAGTCACCCGTGGCTGGGGATTGCCGGAGTGGACATCACGCCCGCCGTCGCGAAGGAAGCCAGCATCGACGCGCAAAAGGGCGTCTATGTCACTCTCGTGTCGGCTGGTGGACCCGCCTCGAAAGCCGGCCTTAAGGGCGCCTTCACTTCTCAGAACCAGGCAACCTCAAGCTCAACGGTCCGGTCGGGTGGGGATGTGATCACTGCGGTTGATGGCAAGGAAGTTTCCACGCTCGAACAGCTCGCCGGGTACCTGGACGAAAACAAGAAACCCGGAGACAGCGTTGAGTTGACCTTAGTCCGCGGCGGGACAGAAATGTCGGTGCAGGTGCAGCTAGCGGAATGGCCGTCGTAGCCGAGTACGATGACCGAGTCCGCGTGGGGAGGGCTGAACCCCTCCCCACGCGGCTCTGGGAGTCAGGCTACAACCCGAAGCGGCTCCCGCCCAACGAGCGGCCCACGTCAACGAAGCGTCACCAGAGATGATCCTCCACCGCCCCCCTAAACATCGAACTCCAATCATTCTTTAATATTGAACGTGGAAACTAAGATTACGGGGCAAGCTGTCATGAACATTCTGCTCGTTGAGGACGACCGAAAGCTGTCTAGGGCATTGTCAACAATGCTCGAGGAGGACGGCCACGTAGTAGAGGCCGCTTACGACGGACGACGCGGGCTCGAATTGGGACTCGAGAACCCTTACGATGTGATAATTCTTGACGTGATGCTGCCCCAGCTCGACGGCATCTCAGTTTGCCGCACGCTGCGCGGCAAGCACATCGATATACCCGTGCTCATGCTCACAGCTCGTACTACTGTGGGCGATCGCGTGCAGGGCTTGGACGCCGGAGCTGACGACTACTTGCCGAAGCCATTCGCCTTCCGCGAACTTATGGCGCGCTTGCGGGCTCTGGCCAGGCGGCAGATCGAGGTCCGCGAAGTGGACCGCCTGGAGGCCTACGGTCTCGAGCTCGATCTCCGGCGGCGCCGCGTTCAGTACGACGGGCGCACCATCGAAGTGAGCCCGACGGAGTTCGCCCTTCTCGAGTACCTGATGCGTCATGAGGGAAGGGTGCTCACGCAGGCGCAGATCCTGGATCACGTCTGGGGCTACGACTCCTGGCCGGAATCCAATCTCGTGGCCGTCTACGTTACGTACCTCCGGCGCAAATTCAAGCAGTTGAAGGTGCCTGTCGAAATCAAAAGCATTCGCGGCGTCGGCTACCTTTTAGGCGAGTAGATGTTCTCGGCGGCCCGCTGGCGGCTGACGCTTGTTTTCACGGGCGTCCTGGTCGTTGTGCTTATCGCCTGTGGAGTAGTCGTCTACCTGACCACCCGATCGGTCATGTACGATCGCGTCGACCACGACCTTGAAGACCGGGCGCGGAGCGACCTCGCTTTATTCCAGGGTGGCCCGCACGGAGAGCCCGATCGAGGACCACCGGGATCTGGTTCGGAATTCGACCCCGGCGGCTACTTCTACGCGATCTCGGACACCGATGGCCAGATCCTGAAGGGGTCCGCCTATCTTGACACTCAAGCGCTGGCTTCGAGCACAACGCTGGTAAAGGCGATGGACAACGGGGATACATTCGCCGACACCAAGTCATCCAAGGGCGAGCCTCAACGCATCTATGCCTTTGCGGTCACCGTAAACGGCACGCCGGGGGTCGTTCAGATCGGGCGGAGCACCGAGCCGGAGGAAGCCGCTCTGTCGCAGCTCAGGATCGTTCTTCTGGCGGTGCTGGCGGTGAGCATTGTCCCTGCGGTCGGCGGCGGATATCTCTTGTCTGGACGCGCATTGCGCCCGATAAAAACGGCGATGGACTCCCAACGGACGTTCATCGCCGACGCCTCGCACGAGCTGAGGACTCCTGTAGCAGTTGTACGCACGAATGCGGAGCTCCTCAAGCGGCATCTCGGCCCGGACACGGGGCACACGGCCGCGAGCGATCAAGTTGCGCTCGATGACATCTTGAGCGAGTCAGACCGGCTGGGACGTATGGTCGACCAGATGCTGACGCTGGCCGAGGCGGACGCCGGCCAGAGGACGGTTCTGAGCTCCGAAATCTCGCTCAACGAATTGATAGACGAAGTTGCGCGATCGATGAGATCAATTGCGGAGACGAGGCAAATGTTGCTTGAGACTCGGCTGACTGACGACGTCTCAGTCAACGGCGACCCGGGCCGGCTGCGAGAACTCGTCTCGGTGCTTCTCGATAACGCTGTCAAATACGCCGATGCGGGCGGCCGCGTCGAAGTCGCCTTGCGAAAAGAACACAGGAAGGCGATAATTGAGGTCTCCAACAACGGCCCGGGCATCCCCCGGGACGCCCTGCCTCACGTCTTCGACCGCTTCTATCGCGTCGATGAGGCGCGCTCGAGAGAGTCAGGCGGGACGGGACTAGGTCTTGCCATCGCGCGGCACATCGTGGGCGCCCATGGCGGGACGATCAATATCGAAAGCAGCGCGGGCGGAGGTACGAAAGTTACAGTGCAGTTGCCCGCGTAAGCAAGCCCGGCCTCCCGCTAGGTGGCCTTGTCGACCACTGGGAGCTCATCTGCCAAGCCCGTTACCGCCTCAACGTACTCGTTTACCATCTGGTAGATCACGTCGCGTGCGGAGCTGACAGCGTTCATACGCCCGACGATCTGGCCGACGGGCATGCCGACGAGTTCCCGGGCGCGCGACCCCTCGACGTGGGCGTAGCGGTTCATTCGCGTCATCGCTTCCGCAGTCAGCATGAACTGGAGCGGCATCGGAAGTGCTCCCGGCGAGTCCTCTGCATCCCACGCTTCTGTCCAAGCGGTCTTCAGCAGGCGAGCAGGCTTACCCGTCCATGACCGAGAACGCACCGTGTCCCGCGAACTTGCGGAGAGTAGCTTGTCGACGACGACTGGGTTTGTGTCCGCCTCGCGCACGGTGAGCCAGATCGAGCCTGTCCAGACGCCGTCGGCCCCAAGAGCGAGCGCGGCCGCCATCTGACGCCCGCTTCCGATTCCACCGGCGGCAAGCACCGGCGTCGGTCGCACTGCGTCCACGACTTCGGGAATAAGGACCATGCTTGCGATCTCGCCGGTGTGACCGCCGGCCTCCGTCCCCTGCGCGACGATGACGTCCACGCCGGCCGCCACATCTGCGCGAGCGTGGCGGGCGTTCCCGACGAGCGCAGCAACCTGCACGCCCGAGGCGTGCGCCTGATCGATGACTTCCGAGGGAGGGGTCGCAAGCGCGTTAGCGATGAGCTTGATCGGGTGGGTGAGGGCTATCTCCACCTGGCGCTTCGCCTTGTCGTGCGTCCAGGCGAGCAGCCCTTCCGGCTTGGGCTCGTCTTCCGGCAACGGCGGTACATTGTGCTGTTCGAGTACCTCTTCAACCCAACGCCGGTGCGCCTCCGGGATCATTGCCTCGAGTTTGTCCACGTCAGAGCCGGCGAGCGAGGCGGGCATCACGACATCGACGCCGTACGGCGTCCCATCAACGTGTTCGTCGATCCACGTGAGTTCGATCTCCAGTTGCTCGGGAGAAAAGGCGAGGGCGCCGAGGACTCCCATGCCGCCCGCGCGGCTAACGGCTGCGACGACATCTCGGCAGTGGGAGAAGGCGAAGATCGGAAACTCGATACCGAAGGTCTCGCAGATTCGCGTTCTCATGTTCGGCCTTTCGTTTGGGCGCTCGCCTCGGCGCTAAAGCGAACGGGCATCTGCTTGATACCGGCAATGAAGTTCGAACGCAGTCTGCGAATTGGGCCCGCCAGCTCGATATCCGGGAGACGGCGGAGTAGCTCCTCGAACATCACGCGTATCTCGAGCCGGGCGAGGCTGGCGCCGAGGCAAAAGTGCGAGCCGCCGGGTCCGAAGGTGACATGCGGGTTTGGATCGCGCGAGACATCGAATACGTCAGCGTTCGGAAAGACGTCCTCGTCGCGGTTTGCGGAGCCGTAGTACATCACTACCTTTTCGCCCTCGCCTATCTTTTGGGCCCTGATCTCCGTGTCTCGCGTGACGGTGCGGCGGAAGTAGATGACGGGGGTCACCCAGCGCAGCATCTCTTCGACCGCGGTCGGTACCAGCGATGGATCGGCGAGAAGACGATCGCGCTGGTCGGGATGTTCGACGAGGGCCAGCATGCCTCCCGAGGTTAGATTGCGAGTGGTCTCGTTGCCGGCAACGGAAAGGAGCACGAAGAAGGCGTTAAACTCGGCTTCGGTAAGTGCCTCGCCGTCAACCTCGGCGCTCATGAGCGTGCTGATTACATCATCGCGGGGGTGTTGCTTGCGATCGACGGCGAGCTGGTTCGCGTACATGAACATCTGGGTGGCGGCGGCCTGCCCGTCCGCCGGCGAAGACTGGTACTCCGGGTCGTCGAAGCCGATCATCCGGTTGCTCCACTCGAAAACCATGTGCCGGTCTTCGACGGGAATGCCCATAAGCTCGAGGATGACCTGCAGCGGCAGTTCGGCTGCGATATCGTTCACGAAGTCGCATTCGCCTCGCTCGGCGACCCGGTCGATGATCTCATTTGCGGTCTTGCGGACATGCGGTTCCATGGCGAGAACGATTTTCGGGGTGAAACCTTTGCTGACCAGCCGGCGGTACTTCGTGTGCTTGGGCGGGTCCATGTTGAGCATGATCATTCGCAGGAATGCCAGGCTATCCTCGGGCGGGTCAGGGATATTGGTGCCCATGAGCTCGGACGAGAACGTCGCTGAGTCGAGAGACACCTTGACGACGTCGTCATATTTCGTGAGCGCCCAGAATCCGGGACCGTAGGGCTCGGGGTGGCGATAGACGGGCGCCTCTTCGCGCAGGATCTTGAAGAGGTGATAAGGCACTCCGTCGACGAAATTGTCTGGATTGTAGAGATCGACATCAGCCAGGCGAGTTGTTCGTCCATCGATTGTAGTCATGTCAATCGCTCCTTTGCGGGCGAGGCATCGATGCTGAAGAGGCGTGCGATCGCCGCCTTGAGGAAGCGCCGCTGGCGCTCGACCGCCTCCGGCCCGAGCGGGTCCTCGCCGACGACAGTCTTCAGCAGTTGGGCGTTGGCGAAGTACCCGAAGATCAGAAGGTAGAGGCCCGCGGCAAGGTGCGGGACCTCTTCCGGTTCCCAGATTCTCTCCAGGCTGGCCATTGCGCGTCGGCCCTGCGAGTACAGCGGACGGAGCATGACGTTCAGCGCCCGCTGGAGCTGGCGTCCGCCATCGAGAGCTGTCCGCTGGATCAGCTGCGCTATGTGCGGATGCTCCGCGAGGTAGTCGACGAGCCGATCAACGTTAGTATCCACTTCTTCGAGCGTGCCGCTTCTGCGCTCCGCCAGTCGCGAGGCGATTTGCGCGAGCCCCCGATTGAGGACTGCCTCGTACAGATCGCGCTTGTTGCGGAAGTGGTGGTAAAGGCTAGCCTGGTTGCGTAGGTCGGTATCCGCCACAATATCTCGCATCGATACGCCGGCATAGCCGCGTTCCGCGAACAGGCGCTCGCCCGCGTCCAGGATTTGGTCGCGGCTAGAGCGCGGCTCGTCGGCGTCAGCGATGGCTGCCTGCGCCTGCACAGTCAATATGACCTCGGGAGCCCGAGATTCCACTCGGAGACGTAGTTGAGGATCATCTCGCGGCTGACCGGGGCGGTCTTCAACAGCCGGGCGCCCACCCACTGAGTGATCAGTCCAGTCTCCTCCGCGAAGCCAAGACCGCCGTGGGTCTCGATCGCGGCGTCCACTGCCTTGATGGCAAGATCGGCGCCGAGAAACTTGGCCATGTTCGCATACGTGCCCACTTCGGCTGGGTTGAGGTCCTTATCGAACGCCCACGCGGCACGGTACGTCATAAGCTTGACCGCCTCCAGCCAGATCTTGACCTCGGCAAGGGGGTGCGAGATCGCCTGGTAGGCGCCGATCGGCGTGTTCTTGAAGACGCGCCGCTCTTTGGCGTAATCGACTGCTTTTCGGAGCGCGGCTTCCGAGATGCCGGTACAAATAGCAGCGGCGAGGATGCGCTCGGGGTTGAGCGAATTGAACATGGCGAAAGTGCCGTTGTCTTGTTGGCCGATGAGCTGGTCCGCCGGCACTTCGACGTTGTCGAAGAAGAGCTGGAACTGAGTGAGCTCATCGCTCAGCCCGATGTCGATTGGCGTCTTTTCCAGCCCCTTCGACTTCGTGTCTACGAGGAAGAGCGACAGACCGTGCGATTTTGGCTTACCTTGCATCTCCAGCTCGTCGAGCGTGGTAGTGCGGGCGACCACAAGCATGTACTCGGCGATGTCGGCGCCGGAGATGAACATTT
>VBEI01000089.1 GCA_005882715.1 Chloroflexota bacterium
TGAGCGCCATCACAAACGCCGAGACGATGTGGTGCCAGGGCTTCAGCGAGCCCAACGCCGGCTCCGACCTCGCGAATCTCGCGACGCGCGCCGTCAAAGACGGCGACGACTACATCATTAACGGCCAGAAGATCTGGACATCAGGCGCACACTACGCGAACTGGATGATCCTCATCGCCCGCACGGACCAGGAGGCGCCGAAGCACAAGGGCATCTCCTACTTCCTCGTCGATATGAAGACTCCCGGAATTAGCACGCGCCCGCTGATCGACATGATGAACAACCACGGCTTCAACGAAGTCTTCTTCGAGAATGTCCGCGTTCCCAGGGACTGTCTGCTCGGTGAGGAGAACCGCGGCTGGTACATGGCAACGACTACGCTCGACTTCGAGCGCTCCTCGATAGGCGGTGCAGTCGGCGCGCGGAAGATGCTCGAAGAACTGACCGAATACACGCGTGAGACGCCGGTCAACGGCCACCACCTCTCAGACGAAATCACGGTGAAGGTGCGTCTCGCCGACGCAGCCGTCGAGGCCGAACTGGGGCGGCTGCTCTCTTATCGCGTCGCCGCCATGCAGGCGCGCGGCCTGGTCCCGAACTGATCGCGAAGCTGTTCAACACCGACATGCAATTGCGCATGGCCAAGGCCGGGATGGAGATCATGGGCCTCTACGGCCAGCTCGACCCGAAGAGCAAGTGGGTGCCGCTAAAGGGCCGCTTCGAACGCCAGTACCTATGGCAGACCGGCCTCGCCGTCGGCGGCGGCACGACGGAGATCCAGAAGAACATCATCGCCCAGCGCGGCCTCGGTATGCCGCGGGGGTAGCATTGACCGAAGCAGGGACAGCCAGGGCCGTCCGCGCTGCCGGCGCGGCCGCCCGCAAGCACGACGAAATGGTGGCCGCGCGCGAGGCGCAATACGTGCGCACCCGTGGGCCGCAGCCCGACACCTGGGGCGCCATTGCCTCCCGCTTTCGAGCCGACCCCAAGCGCGAACTCGACCCGTTCCTCGAGAAGCTAGCGTCGTTCCTCGGTCCGGCCGACGTCCTCGTTGATGTGGGCGGCGGGGCCGGCCGCAACTGTCTGCCGATGGCAAGCCACTGCCGCGAGGTCGTCAACGTCGAGCCTTCGCCCGGCATGCTTGCCGAGTTTCGCGCCTCCGCCGACGACGCGGGGATAACCAACGCCCGCTCAATGCAAAGCGGTTGGATGGAGAGCAAACGCGTCGAAGGCGACGTTTTGCTCGCCGCCCACGTCACGTACTTCGTCCCACAGATCGAGCCGTTCATCGACAAGCTTGAGAATTCGTGCCGGCGTCGCATAATAATCGACGTCCTGACCGTGCCTCCCCCGAATCAGTCGACCGCGTTCTTCGGCCTGGTATACGGCGAAGAACTGGCACCCGTCCCCGGACCCGAGGAATTGTTGGCGGTATTTGGCGAGATGAGTATCACGCCCGAGGTCATCGAGATAGGCGCGGCAACTGCCCGCCGGCCTCTTCCGGAGACGCGCGAGGAGGCTATTAAGAATGAGCTTGGTATCGGCTGGGTGCGTCCCGATGACATAGACCGAGCCCACCGGCTCTTTAATGAGCATTTCGACGAGCTTTTTCTCGAAACATCAACGGGATTCGCCCGCCGCGATGCGGTAGGAGTCCGCGAACTGATGATCACCTGGGAGCCGAGCGCTCTCGGGCCCAATAGTAGCTGACCAAAAGGAGGAACGCCCCCAATGGACCTCGGACTAGACGAACAGCAGGAGATGCTCAAAAACTTTGCGCGGGACTTCCTGGAGAAGGAGTGCCCCGGATCGCTCGTGCGTGCGCTTGAGCAGTCGCCGGGCTTCAAGGTTGGAAATTGGAGGTGACCGAATGAACCTCAATCGTCAGAGCCGGTGGAAATGGCTGCTTGTAGTCATTGGAGTCTGTGTTGCCACAATTGTTGGGATCGGCGCGTACGCGTTCTCGCTTGAGGAATGGGGTGACACGCGCTTGATGATTTTCGGCGTTAGCTGGTTCAGTGCCTTCGGCGTGGGTCTGATTGCACTCGGCCTTCTCATATCCGATCTCATCGGAAGCCAGGCACGCAGCAACGGAAGCTAACCTGCTTGTGAAATATGCAGGCACTTCAGCCACCACAGCGACTAATCGAGACGAAGGAGGAACGCCCTAAATGGACCTTGGACTAGACGAACAGCAGGAGATGCTCAAGAACTTCGCCCGCGACTTCCTTGAGAAGGAGTGTCCGGAGTCGCTAGTGCGTGAGATGGAGGAGGATGAGAAGGGGTACTCGCCCGAGCTGTGGCAGAAGATGGCGCAGCAGGGCTGGATGGGCCTCATCATCCCGGAGGAGTACAACGGGACCGGCATGAACGTCTGCGAGCTTGTCGTGCTGCTAGAAGAGTTTGGCCGCGCGCTCGTACCGGGCCCGTTCATCTCGACGGTCGTGCTCGGCGGCGTGCCGATCATGGAGGCCGGAACAGAGGAGCAGAAGCAGCAGTTCCTGCCGAAGATCGCCTCAGGCGAGCTTATTATGACCCTGGCGCTCACAGAGCCCTCCGCGAAGTGGACAGCCGACGGCGTTCAGCTCGAGGCCAAGAAGGCAGGCAACGAATACGTCGTCAACGGCACGAAGCTCTTCGTTCAGGACGCGCACGTCTCCGACCACATGATCGTCGCGGCGCGCACCGGCGGCTCCGGCGAAGACGGCATCACGCTCTTCATCGTCGACTCGAAGTCGCCCGGCATCAAATTCGAAGTGCTCAAGACGATTGCCGCCGACAAGCAGTGCGAGATCACGTTCGATAACGTGAAGGTGCCCTCCTCGAGCATGCTCGGTGGGGAAGGCCAGGGCTGGCCGATCATCGAGAAGACGAAGGACGTAGCGACCGTCGCTGCCTGCGCCTACCTCGTCGGCCTATCCCAGATGGACTTCGACGTCACGCTGAACTACGCCAAGGAGCGCGTGCAGTTCGGCCGCCCGATCGGTTCTTTCCAGGCTATCCAACACAAACTCGCCGACGCCGTCATCGACGTCGACGGCTCGCGCTTCATTACATACAAGGCGGCCTGGAGTCTGCAGGAGGGCGAGCCCGATGCCGATCTGATGATCAGCATGGCGAAAGCGTGGACTTCTGACGCCTCACGCCGCGTCGTCGCACACGGCCAGCAGATCCACGGCGGCATCGGCTTCACAAAGGAGTACAAGATCCAGCTCTACTTCCGGCGCCAGAAGTGGATGGAGCTGATGTGGGGCGACGCAGACTACCACCGCGAGCTGGTGGCGCAAAAGCTCGAAGTCTAAACGCTTTCTTGATAACGGCCGTCCGCATCTGTTAAGCGGGAGCTAACTTCCCGGCTATCGCCCGCGTTAAGACTAGAGAGTCCAACTAACCGGTCGGACTTCAACAAGTCCCGAACTTTCAGATCGCGCGGCTATGGCAGCGCGAGCAGCGGAGATCAGGCTCCGCTCTTGCGGCCCGTTCTTGCAATGGTTTGTTAGCAGCGCGCCTGGCCAATAGAGGGCAGGCTCGTTTTGGGGCTATTGTTGCCGCTGACGTCTGTGTAGCGAAAGGAGAAGGGTATGGGACGAATCTTCGTGGCAGGCCTTGTAATCGTGATGGTCGGCGCCTTCATGGTAATCGGACTCGCATCCGAAGCTCCAAACGCGCTGGCCGGAGTGATCCCCACCGACACGCCGACGCCGACTGCGTCGGATACACCAACGCCAAGCGCTACGGCGACGCCGACAACCACCGCCTCGGCTTCCGTTTCCGCGAGCGCCAGCGTCGCCGCGTCGGCTTCAGCAGTGCAGCCGGCCGCGGTGCCGCTTACAGGAGGCAATCCGTCCGACGGTTCGCCCAACCTGGCCCTCATTCTGGCCATAGCGCTCGGTGCGGTAGCCGGCACAGGTGGTGTGCTGGCGGCGAGCTACGGACTAACACGACGCAGCTAACCGCTTAGCAGAACCCTGCGGACGTCCTAAAAGGGCGCCCGCGCGAGAAACTGAGCCCATTCCGTCAAAAGGCGGCGGGCGCAGTAGATCAACGCCGGTTCGCGCAATGCGTTTCTTGCAATGGTTTTGTTACACAACGCGCGGGACGAATCCGCGGGTAGGGTCGTTTTGGACTATGGCTGCCGTTGACAGTTTGTAGAGTGGAAAGGAGAAGAGTATGAAGGTACTTATCGCAGGACTTGTCCTGATGGTCGGCGCATTCATCGTAGTGGGCTTAGCGTCTGGGGCCCCGCCGGCGCTGGCCGGACTTCCGACAGACACTCCGACGCCGACGGCGTCTGAAACACCAACGCCGACGGCAAGCGCTACGGCGACGCCGACAACCACCGCCTCGGCTTCGGTCTCCGCGAGCGCCAGCGTCGCCGCGTCGGCCTCGCCGGTGCAGCCGGCTGCGGTGCCGCTTACAGGCGGCAATCCGTCCGACGGTTCGCCGAACCTAGCCCTCATCCTGGCCATTGCGCTCGGTGCGGTAGCCGGCACAGGTGGTGTGCTGGCGGCGAGCTACGGCCTAACGCGACGCAGCTAACCGATTAGCCGGGCAGCCAAGCAGGAAGAGCCGCCTTTCGCAACCAGCGGGGCGGCTCTTCCCTGTTTGGGCCAAACTGCCCTATGGTAGCATTCGTCGCGATGTTCCGAGCACGAAAACCCGGCGATTGAGAATCGGTGGCTCTGAGAAGCAGCCTTGGTTTGCCCTGCTTCTCGCGCCATTTTTGATTCTGATTTGGTCGTCTGGATGCGCGGGTAACGGGGGAAATGAGTACCGGCTCGTTTTCTATTCCGACCGTGACGGTGATGCAGACATCTACACGATGGACACGGACGGGGGGGATATTCGCCAGCTGACCAATGACCCCGGCCGTGATTACGAAGCGAAAGCCAGCGCCGACGGTAGGTCCCTTGTTTTCGGCTCGCAACGGGCCGGAGGCGAGAACGGACTGTTGTATGTCATGAACGTCGACGGATCGAATGTCCGCCAGCTCACGAAGGCCGATCCGGGAGAAACCGTCACCGACGAATACCCGGACTGGTCGCCGGACGGGCAGCGGGTGGTATTCCAACACACTACAAAGAAGGGCGATGACGCGCCCGAGTCAGACTTATGGCTGGTCGATGTCAACGACGGAAGTTTGACACAGCTAACAAACACCCCGGGTAT
>VBEI01000126.1 GCA_005882715.1 Chloroflexota bacterium
TCGGGCCTGAACGTTCCGCTCGCGGCGCTGACGGCCACGAGCAGCTTCCTGCTGGTCGTCGTCGTCGCCGTCTTCGCGGGTGCCGCGGTCTCCGAAGAGGCGAACTGGGGCAGCCTCCGCTATCTCCTCGTCCGGCCGGTCTCGCGCAGCCGCCTCCTCTTCTCGAAGCTCATGGTCACCTGCGTCCTGGCGCTGATAGCCACGGTCGTGATCTCCGTCTCCGGCCTCATCGCCGGCGTCATCTTCTTCGGCTGGCACCCCGTCCTTACGCCCTCCTTCCAGTCGTTCTCGCAGTCCGAGGCGCTCTGGAAGATCACCGTCGCCACCCTCTACGTCACCTGGTGCATGAGCGGCGTCATCGCCCTCGCCTTCATGATCTCGACGATGACCGACACCACCCTCGGCGCGGTGGCCGGCGCCGCCGGCGTCGTTATCGTCTCGCACATCATCAACGCGATCCAGACGGTCGGCTCCGCCCGGACGCTGCTCATCACACACTACTGGGACGCCTGGGAAGGCATGTTCGGCCGGAACGAGACTACGGCTGACATGGTCCGCGGGATCTTCCTCCAGATGCCGTACATCATCGTCTTCCTCGCCCTCGCCTGGTGGTGGTTCCACCGGCGCGACATCCTCTCATGACCGCGCGTCGCCTCCTTCTCGCTCTCTGCGCGACCCTCGCCCTGGCGGCGGCCTGCGGCGGCGACGGCAACGACAATCCGACGCAGTCGCCGACCGCCGCGCCCGCTCGCACGTCCGATACCGCCGGCCTCGAGCCGATCGACGTCGTGCGCGTCACGCTCGACGACATCAACCGCGGCGACATCGATGCCGCCTACCCCAACTTCTCGGCGCAGGCCCGCAAGGACGTCTCGCTGGACGAGGCGCGCCGGCTGCTCCAGGGACTCCAGGCGTCGGGCACCAAACTGTCCGTCACCATCGCGCAGGTGGGACAGCAGACGATCACTGGTGACACCGCCGAGATCGAGTTGACACTGGAAATCGAGCTAAACACGACGAAGATCCCCGTCGACGACGCCGCCATCCTCGTTCGCGAGGAGGGACAGTGGAAGATCGCGGACCACTTCCTGCAGACCGCCCTCGCCGTCCTCGGTCTGGCGTCGCCCGCCCCTCTCGGCCCGCGCGCCCTCGACGACAAAGGCTGCGCCACCGGCGACCCAATGGAGGGCGTCTACGCGCCGAAACGGCTGCAGATCCTCGACCCGTGTCTCACGGTAACCGGCACCGTCCGCGACGACATCAACAAGGCCGAGGACGGCGACATAACCTTCGGCCTCTATCTAAGCGAAGCAGACCAGCGCCTCATCAACGACGTTAACCGCGCGAACTACGACAGCGCTCTCCACATCGAGATCGTCCCCGAGGACCAGCGGCTGGTGCCGGCCCCCAAGGCGGGCGACAAAATCCGCGTCACCGGCCCCTGGGTCACCGACCTCGCCCACGGCCACAACGAGATCCACCCCGCCTTCAAAATCGAAAAAATCGACTAGCGGCCAGCAGGCTCCTTACCCACCATGCGCTGCCACAACGCGTCCTCCCGCTCGTCCTGAGGTTCTCGTAGGATCGAGCGGGACCACCACGCCGCCCCCGGTGAAGTGCTGCCCATCTCTCACGGGTCAGGCTCTCGACCCGCACGCTCACATGCCTCCAGGTTTGCCGGACACAAGCGCATCAACCTCTCGGTGCAGCACTGCAACTCAGCCTGACAGCAGCACTTCGCCCGCCCCGGACGCGGCTGGACGTCTTCGCCGCCATCACGAAGCTGACCGGCCCCTTCGGCCAGCGCCGCACGCCCTGAACGCCGTGGACATCCGCGGTGCAGCTCTGCGGCCCTGGCTTTCCTGACGTAGCCGTTCTCCCTATGTAATGACGCTGGAATAGGACGCGCTGGCGTCCAACGAGCCAGGGACCTGCGCCCGGGCAGAGCCCGCTCGTCGGGGCGGATGGACGCCGTCGGGGCGGGCGCAGGCGCGGATGACGCCTGCGAACTGCCAACCGAGCGAGTGGTAGAGGTCCTCGGAGGGGTCGCCGTGGTGGGAGCGAGGTTCGTCGTAACGAGCGAGGCCATCTATCCGTCTAATATGCTGGCGATTCTCCTATGCTAAGAGCCCTGTTATCAATCACCATTGCGGTGGCTTTGCTGCTGGCGATCGCGGCACGGTCGAGCGCTTCTCCAGCGTCGACCACTCGTGTGAGCGTAAGTAGCACCGGTATGGAGGCCAACGATGAGAGTCGGCTTGCTCCCGCGATTAGTGCCGACGGCCGGTTTGTGGCCTTTTCCTCCCACGCCTCCAATCTCGTCTCTGGCGATACGAACACCTGCGTAGGGTCTACTACCATTCCCGGCAGCTGCGAAGACGTCTTCGTTCATGACCTGGCTACGTCCACGACCACCCGAGTGAGCGTTGACAGTGCCGGACAGCAAGCCGATGGGTTCAGTGAGAGCCCGAGTCTGAGCGCCAACGGGCGGTATGTGGCGTTCGACTCTGTGGCTACGAACCTCGTGCCGGGAGACAACAACACATGCGGTGGCTACTCCCCGTCGTGCCGCGATGTCTTTGTGCATGACAGCGTGACCGGATCGACGGAACGGGTCAGCGTGAGTACAAACGGCGGTGAGGCAAACGCGGAGAGCTTCAGTCCGGTTATCAGCGGCGACGGGCGATTCGTGGCGTTCGTCTCGAGGGCTTCTAATCTCGTCGCTGGTGATGACAACAACACTTATGACATCTTCGTGCATGACCGGGAAAGTGGCATCACGGAGAGGGTGAGCATGGACAGCGCCGGGAATGAATCCAACGGCAGCAGCACCGACGAACCCGCTATCAGCGCGGACGGCCGGTATGTGGTGTTCGAGTCCTACGCTTCGAATTTGGTCTTGGGAGACACCAACGTCTGTTATTCCATACCCTCATGCTCCGATGTTTTCATCCACGATCGTGTCACTGGCGCTACCGCACGAGTGAGCGTCGACAGCGCCGGAGTCCAGGCTGACAACGCTAGTGGCGAGCCTGCCATCTCGCCCGATGGTCGCTTCGTTGGGTTCAGCTCCAGCGCTACCAACCTCGTGTCAGGCGACTCCAATGGCACCCAGGACGTTTTCATTCACGACCGAATCACGAATGCCACCGAGCGCGTGAGCGTCGATAGCGCTGGCCAGCAAGGAGACGGTGATAGCTTTGACCCCGCGCTTAGCGCCAACGGCCGCTACGTGGCCTTTTGGTCGACGGCCTCGAACCTCGTACCGGACGACACGCCCAGTTGTGCTCCGTTCATTTCGTGCTCCGACACATTCGTCCGCGATCGCCTGACAGCGACCACCGTTCGCGTTAGCATCGATAGTGCAGGAAACCAGGCGAACTGTGGCACGCCTAACCCGCCTTTGTGCGCGTTCGGCGCTGCAATCAGCGCTACGGGAGGGGAAGTGGCCTTCAACTCGCTCGCCGATAATCTCGTGCAGGGAGACACGAATAACTACTGCGACACGGACGCCGACGGCATCTACGACGACAATTGTCGGGACATCTTCGTGCACGCGCTATCCGACACCGACGGTGACGGCGAGTGGGACGTCTTCGACCCGTGTCCGCTGGTGGCTGATTGCGACGCCGATGGCTGGAGTGATGGGTCGGAAATCACCATCGGTACCGATCCGTTGGACGCCTGCGCCGACACAGCGACTGCCAACGATGAAGCCATTGATAAGATGCCCGCGGATCTCAACGACGATCGCAGGGTGAACACAACTGATCGAGTCCTCGTGATGAGGGCCATGAGCGCCTATAAGCGAGGGCTATACGACAGGCGTTTTGACTTGAACACTGACGGGCGCATCGACAGAATCGACCGGGACATCGTGGACCTCTACATCACGGCGACCGGTGGTTTGCCTTGCGCCTAAGCGTCGCATGATCGAGTTGTCAAGCTCAGCGGTTGCGTCCCTCTCACGAGCGATCAAACTATTCGCTGGTGCCTGATAATCAACATGCACTGAGCGGTGGAATGGCCGCGGACGAGGTCAATGGTTGCCAGACGAGGGCTGCCGCCCGCGCGCGCCCGCTACAACGCCGGCCCCGGACCCGCCGGCCGCCTTCGCCGCAACCACCGCCATCACGAAACTGACCGGCCCCTTCGGCCAGCGCTGCACGCCCCGATCGGGAACCTCGGGGGCAGCCGAGGTGTAATATCTCCAGGAGGTGCCCTATGCGATGGCCGATCGCGCTGACCCTGGCCGCTATCTCTTGCGTGCTTCTGATCGCCGCCTCGTCGACGGCGAGCGCAAAGGGTGGGGGCGGCTGTCCTATCACGTTATCCGGCGGGGATCTGCCTCATCCGGTCACGATCCCTGAAGACGACTGCGCGAACGCTATGGGGCGCTCCTATCACGCGTCATACTCCCTCGATCAGCCTCCGGACATTTCTGGCCTGACGGGATACCACATCGGAAGCGCCGAAGGCGAGAACGCCATCATCTTCTACCCAAGGCCGGGTGCCGTAGGCATCGAGCTGTGTCAGGCGTGCGATCCGGGCCACCCCTGGACGGCAGATGACCCGACTTTCGACCGACTGTACCGCCGCTTTATTGCTCTCGCACGTGCTGGTCTGATCGGCGAGCACCCAAGCTGGGCGGATGCTTTATCTGCATCTTCACGGTTATGGCCTGTCGAGGTTGCAATCGACAAACCTGATCTGAACATGACTGGGCCCGACGCCGAGCGTTTCACGGCCGAAGTCGCCTCTGCGCAGGCCGTGAGTGTAGGAATCCGCAGCAGGTTCGAAGGCGCACCCTCTGCCAGCTCGCTGATGTTCTCGCGGATCGTGGTGCGCCTCGGCGACACTGATGAGCTTGCGTTCAGTGCTTGGCTTCCGGGAGAGCTTAGCGATTCGGCTCTCCTGTTCACCAGTAGAGTGCCGTTCAGCGCCATAGCGTACTATCCGACTAACCCGCCGGCAGTGGTGCAAAATGCCTACGTAGCGACACCGGCCTTGAACGACGTGCTGCGTGTTCCGGCAGTCCCGGATTTCCGGGCGCAGAAAGAGGTCAGGATCGTCCCTGTTCCAGCCATATTCAGCGTGGCCGAGCGGCAAATTAATCGGATTACTGCGGGAACGGCGAGAGGTCAGACAATCGACGTCCGGCCACCGATTAAGCGAGAGGACGCTTTCTCGTACTTGGACTGGTCGCCAGCGTCATGGCAAAACCTTGGCCCACCCATCCCTCTGACCTTCCATCTCGCAACACTTTACGATCCCGTCCCTGAGGCGTTTCTCGATATTCAGGCAGACTACTATCCGCAGGCCGGAATGGCTTGGATCAAGGGTGAAACGACGGGTAGCGGCCACATGAACCCACGCTGGGCGAACATAACGCCGGAATTGGCGCAGGCCATCGCTCCTCTACTCCATGGCTCGAATTCCTCCGGTGATGCCTCGCCCGGTTTCGGCGCGCGTCTGCCCTTTGTCTTCGTGGCTTTCGGAGCTGTGATCGCTTTGGGAATGTTATGGGCCTCCGCGTACCTCAATTCGAGAAAGCCTTCTAGGGGCCATTCGCAGGTGTAACAAGCTGGTCGGCCTCTTCGGGCATCTCGCATACCTAGTCGCGTCGGCCCGGCCACAGCGCCGCCTCTGCCCCGCCCGGCGGCTTCGCCGCCATCAGCGGCATCACGAAGCTGACCGGCCTCTTCCGGTAGCGCTGAAGGCCCTGACCGCCGCGGCCCTCACGGCCTGCGCCTGCGCCGCGCCCTGAGGGCCAGCCAGGGGCCACCACGGCCGATGCCGAAGCCAATCGAACTCCGGGCGATGAGCCTCGCTGTCCAGAGCAAGGGCAACATGCTACTATAGAACGCATGTTCCTCCCACTTCTAAACAACCGAGAAGAGGCCGTCGTAGTGTGGTTAGCCATCGCCTCGATTTTCGCGCTGCTCAACTCGAACATTCGAGTGGCGATAGTCTCCGTTGCTAGGGCATTTTTCGCCCGACCTATCCTGATCGCTTGGGGCTGCATGGCTGGATACGTCGCTGTGGTCGTATTCGTGCTGTACGCCATCGGCTACTGGGACCTCCGCCTGACCAAGGACACTCTCACTTGGTTCGCAGGGCCGGCAATGGTACTGTTCCTCAGCCAGCGCAAGGCTCATGAGGACCCGGCTTATTTTAAGAACACGGTAATGAAGGTTCTCGGATTTACCGTCATCATAGAATTCGCTGTGAACTTGTACGTCTTCCCTTTCTTGATCGAGATGTTTCTCGTACCTCTGTCCGTTTTAATCGTCGCCCTATTGGCGGTTTCGACCACGAACCCGGAATTCGAACCGTCAACGCGTCTCTTCCGATCAGCCCTCAACGTCCTCGGCCTGGTTCTCCTCAGCTACACGCTCGTAATGATAGCGTTCCATTTCTCCTCCTTCGCGACACAAGACACCTTGCGGGCGTTCACCTTGCCAGCAACCCTAACAATCGCATTCATACCGTTTGTCTACGTGCTCACGCTGTACAGCGGCTACGAGGACATTTTTGTGCGAGCCGGAATCTGGATCACCGATAACGAGCTTGCTCGGTACACACGCCGGCAAATTCTCTTGGCCTGTGGCTTTAGTTTGGGCCGAGTCAGAATGTTCATGAAAGATTACACCCGAAAATTGCCCACGGTGAGGTCCAAAGACGACGCCAAGCGTCTCATCTCTGAATTCCGAGGCAGTTCGGAAAGTTCTCCCGGGGAACGATTATCAACCCCATCTTCGTCTTGACGGGCCGGTGCATTCCGGGTAGCGGGCGCCGGCAGCGTTGCGCTGCAGCTAAGGGTAGGGGGGCACTTTGGCCAGAACGGGGCTAGTGGGGTCACAAACGGGGCGGGAAATATACATTCTGTATGTATAAAAAACATCAAAATTACCAAACGAATTTAATCTGTCAAATAATCGGTCGACAACGTTTATCAATCGCCGGTAAACACAAAGACGGCAAGTGCTCTCGAGTCAAAAGGGCCGCATCAGCTCTCCAATTTTTTGTGGACGAGTGCCATCTCGCCGTTGTCCCGCCCCTGACCCGCAGTCCATAATGCCCGCAATGGCCACCGTCAGCTCCAGGCCCGCACGCAGCACCTTCGCCTGCTCCGAGTGTGGCCACGAGAGCCCCAAGTGGCTCGGCCGCTGCCCCGGCTGCGCCTCCTGGAACACCTTCGCCGAAGTCGTTGCCCCTCAGCGCTCACCCGCCGCAGGCCGGCGCGACGGCGCTCGAACGGAGCCGGTGGAGCTGGCGAGCATGAGGGACGGGGACCAGCCGCGGCTGTCCTCCGGACTGCCCGAGTTCGACCGAGTGCTCGGCGGCGGCATCGTCGCAGCATCGCTCGTGCTCGTCGGCGGCGACCCGGGCATCGGCAAGTCGACGCTGCTCCTCCAGGTGGCCGCCGGAATCGCGAACGGCCGGGCCGTCCTCTACGTCTCGGGCGAGGAGAGCGCGGCCCAGCTCAAACTCCGCTGCGAGCGGCTCGGCCTGTCCGGCGAGGGCCTCTTCGTCCTCCCCGAGACGAACCTCGAGGAGGCGTTTCGGCGCGCCGACTCACTCGCCCCAGCTGTCCTCGTCGTCGACTCCATCCAGACGGTGTACACAGAAGCCGCTGGACAGGCGCCCGGCAGCGTCGCCCAGCTCCGCCAGTCCGCGATGGAGCTGATGCGCTGGGGCAAGACCATCGGGATCCCGGTCTTCATCATCGGCCACGTCACGAAGGACGGAGACATCGCCGGCCCCCGCCTGCTCGAGCACATCGTCGACGTCGTCCTCTATCTCGAAGGCGAGCGCTTCAGCAGCTACCGGCTTCTGCGCGGCGTAAAGAACCGCTTCGGGTCTGTCGATGAGATCGGCGTATTCGAGATGACAGGCGAGGGCATGCGAGCGGTCGAGAACCCGTCGCAGGTATTCATCGGGGAGCGCGCGCGGGACGCAGTAGGGTCCGCGATCATGGCCACGCTGGAAGGTAGCCGGCCGATGCTCGTAGAGGTCCAGGCGCTTACCAGCCCGACCGTCACGCCCGCGCCGCGCCGGACAGCCAACGGCCTCGACGTTAACCGCCTGGTCCTCGTATCCGCGGTGCTCAGCCGCCGATTGGGCCTGCCGCTCGCCTCTCAGGACATCATCGCATCGGTCGTCGGCGGGCTGCGCGTCCGCGAGCCTGCGTCGGATCTCGCCCTCGCGCTGGCGATCGTCTCGTCGCAGCGCGATAAGCCGATCGCCGGCGATATCATCGCTCTCGGCGAAATCGGCCTCTCGGGCGAGCTTCGATCGGTCTCGCAGCTCGACCGGCGGCTGGCCGAGGCCGAGCGCTTGGGCTTCACCCGCGCGATCGTGCCCGCCTCGAACGCGAACGGTGGGCCGCAGCGAGAGGGGATCAACGTCATGCCGGCGCCTACCGTTCGAGATGCCGTAAGACTGGCGTTACCCTAATGGAACCGCTTCCCGAGGCAGTCAAGCAGTTCGTACACGAAGCGCGGGTCTGCCGCATCGCGACTGCCCGGCCGAACGGCGAGCCACATGCGATTCCCGTGTGCCCGGTGTTCGACGGCGAGGCGACAGTCTACGTCGACATCGGCTCCAAATACGCCAGCGCCGAAGGCGTGCGGGCCAGCGGGAAGGTTGCCGTCCTCATCGACTACTACGACGACAACTGGGCGCTCCTCAAAGGCGTCCTCCTTCGCTGCAACGCGGAGCCCGCCGAGGGCGAGGAGCAAGAGCGCGCGTGGCTTGCGGATTTACGACTGGCGGCAGTGGGGCATCACACAACCGCCGAAATGAGTCTGAATAGGAGAAGGCAGTCTCAGATAGATACACTTAGCAGCTTGGCCGCGTTTTCAATAAGGATCTTCCTGCTCACTTCCTCAGAGAACCCAAGCCCCTCAAAATCGCGAAGCCAGCGTTCAGGGTTGATGACCGGATAGTCCGAGCCGAAGAGCACCTTGTCCTGTATCAGCGTCTTCGCGTACTGGACGAGCGACGGCTGAAAGTACTTGGGCGACCAGCCTGATAGGTCCATGTAGACGTTCGGCTTGTGCACGAGCATCGCCAACTGTTCTTCCTGCCATGGCCAGGACGGGTGCGCCATGATGATCCTGAGGTCCGGAAAATCGGCCGCGACGTCATCGACATATGGGATTGGCCGGCTGAACTTCAACTTGATACCGCCGCCGCCCGGCCGCCCTGCACCTACCCCGGTCGTGCCCGTGTGAAATAGGACGACGAGACCGAGTTCCTGTGCGGTGCCCCAAAGGGGGTAGAAGCGCTCGTCGTTCGCGTAGAACTGTTGCATGTTCGGCATGAATTTCAGGCCACGCAGCCCCAGCTCCGCGCAGCGCTGCGACTCCTTGACGGCCGCCCTTCCCTTCCACGGGTCGACGCTGCCGAACCCGATGAACTGCTTTGGATGCTGTTCCATCAGCCCGGCAAAGTAGTCGTTTGGCGTGGGCGGCCGGCCTGTCGCGGTCTCGGAATCGATATCGAAGACGACGGCCATCATGTCCAGCGAGGCGTAGTACTCCGCCACTTCTTGAGCGGACGCCGGTGGGGGGCCGGTCCGGAAATACTGCTGCGCCTCCTTCGAAGACGTCAGGGACTCCCCGCTCGGATTCGGCGGGTGCACGTGGACATCGATCGCTCTGGTCAAGTAGTCGGCTCTTACGCTAAAATTCGAGCTTCCGGTGCCGAAGGACGATTCCCTCGAGTAAGCCCAGCGCGGCGAACAGCATGAGGAGCGAGCTACCCCCTTGGCTCACAAACGGCAAGGGGATGCCGGTCACCGGCACGATGCGAATATTGACTGCGATGTTGATGAACACCTGGAACAGGATCATCATCACGATGCCGGTCGCAATCAGCCGCCCGAACTGATCGCTCGAGATCGAAGCCGCGCGGATTCCGCGGAACAAGAGCAAGGTAAAGAGCGCGAGAAGCACGATCGCTCCCACCAGGCCCAGCTCCTCACCGAGGACGGAGAATATGTAGTCCGTCGTCGAAGTCTGGAGAAACCCAAGCTGATTTTGGGAGCCCTGAGTGAGACCCTTCCCGAGAATGCCACCGGAGCCGATGCCAATCTCGCCCTGCAAGATATTAAAGCCACCGCCGAGTGGGTCTGAGTTCGGGTCGAAGAACAGCCTGATTCGCTCTCGCTGATACTCTCCCAGGACCACGAGCATACCGAAAGGGACCAGCGAGAACGCGATACCACCGAGCGCCAGGACGTGCCGCAGCGGGACGCCGGCCATCAGGACCATGCCCACCCAGACGGCGCCGAAGACCATGGCTGATCCCATGTCTGGTTCTGCTAGGACCAGCGCGGCCGGCACTGCCGCCATCGCTAGCGAGATCAGGAAGACCCTGGTTTCCCGTATGTGCGCTTGGCGGTCTGCAAGATAGCGGGCAAGGGCGATGATGACAAAGAGCTTCGCTATCTCGGACGCCTGTATCTGCTGACCGGCAAAAGTGAACCAGCGTCGCGACCCGAACGCGGAATCACCGATGAAGATTACGGCCACGAGCATAAGCACGGCCAGCGCATAGAGACCCACCGCCATCTGACCGAACACGCGGTAGTCCAGCCAGGCAACAGCAAACATGACGCACAGCCCGAATATGGCAAACATCAGCTGCTTGGTGAGGGGGTGGGCTAAATTCACACCGCCCGGGTGTTCGCTCAATTGCGCGCTATAGATCAGCAAAGCGCCGTACGCTACAAGGGCCGTTGCAAACAGGAGGAGCAGAAAGTCAAAATGCCGGGCGGCCCTACTGTCAATCATGGGCGGTTTACCTGCTGGGCCAGCTTCGGCGCGTTGAAGTAGTAATCGAGGATCTTGGCTGCCGCCGGCGAAGCGTCGTTTCCGCCGCTCCCCCGCTGTACAAATACGACGATCGCGATCTGAGGGTCGTTGTAGGGAGCGAAGCCGACGAACCAACCGTGTGTTGCGTACTTCCCGTTGGACAGTCGCGGCCCGAATTCTGCGGTGCCGGTCTTGCCCGCAACGTCGACGCCTGGGATCGCCGCGTTCTTCGCAACGCCTTTCGTCACAGACTGCCGCATAGCGGCGCGCAATGTGCCAAGGTTCTCTGCACTGACAGGGACATTCCTGCGTACACTCTTCTCAGTCGCCTGCAACACGTTCCCGCGACTGTCCTGGAAGTCCTTGACGATTCGGGGGGTCAACAATTCGCCGCCGTTGGCGACCGCCGAGATTGCCGTGAGAACTTGAAGAGGAGTCGCCGCGACGTAGCCTTGCCCAATGCCGTAGTTGTAGGTGTCGCCCAGCGTCCATGGCTCGCCGATCGTCTCCTGTTTCCAGGCGGCATCCGGGACGAGCCCCGAGGACTCACCTGGAAGATCGACACCCGTTGGCTCGCCGAAGCCGAACGCCCGTGCGTATTGCGCGACCTTGTCCTCACCGAGCCCGCGGAACCCTTCGTCCGCCTTTCCGCCGGCGAGATAGTAGAAGTAGACGTTCGAGGACATCGCGATGCCGCCGTAGAAATCCAGTGGCCCCAGAGAGGCCCAGTCCGGGTAGACGTACACCACGTTGGGATCGAACTCATTTTCGACAGTGATATAGCCGCGGCTCGTAATCGTTGTCCAGGGCGCAGCGACTCCTTCTTGGAGCGCGCCGGCGCCGACGATGGTCTTGAAGGTACTTCCGGGAGGATACCTGTCGGCGACGAGATGATTCACGAGCGGTTTTCCGGGTGAATCGACCAGCGCCGCTAGGTCCTGGTCTGATATTGGCCCAGAAAAGACGTTGCTGTCGAAGCCCGGCCACGAAACCATGGCAAGCAGCTCGCCAGTCTTGACGTCCATTACGGCCGCCGCCGCGTTGTCGGAACCTGCCGCATATTCGTTCAAGACTTCGGCGGTCTTGCGTTGCAGGTCCACATCTATGCTCAATTGCAGGTTTGACCCGTCGATGGGACGGCGTTCCGAGATCACCTTTAGCTCTCGACCTGTGGAGTCAACTTCGATCAGCTTTTTGCCGGGCTTCCCTCTCAACGCCGACTCGTAGCTCGATTCGACTCCGCTTTTGCCGATAAAGTCTCGGAGCAAGTAGTCCTTATCCTGAAGCTCCGCGTACTCTTCCGGCGAGATGGGACCGACATAACCGAGAACGTGCGAAAGCAGGGAACCGGAGAGGTAGCGTCTTGAGGGCTCCGTGATTACTTGGAGGCCGGCGGCATGGGGGGCAAGCTCCCGGAGTACGAGTGCGGTATCGTGGTCGATATCCTGTTTGATAACCACTGGGGTGAACTCCCCCCGCGCTGTTACGCCCTCGCGCACTTTCTTGTCGATCTCCTCAACTGGGACACCCGTTACGCCGGACAGAAGCCGGTAAACGCTCGCCTCGCCACGTTCGGGAAGGTCGCCGGGCATGATTGCGGCCGAGAATCGAGCGGAGTTTTCGACAAGAGGTTGTCCGTTGCGGTCGCTAATCAGCCCGCGAGCCGCGGGTAGCGGCACCTCGCGCAGGGCATTGATTTCGGCCCGTTCTTTAAACTCCGATCCCCGTAGTACTTGGAGGTTGACAAGCTGAAGAATAAGCGCGCCGAACATTAAGATGATCAGCGCGCGAAGTATGGCGAACGCCGCCGGACTGCCGCGGGTCCGGTCTCGTTCAACCTTGGGCTTGGCGCTTCGCCAGCGTCTGCGCTCCCTAAAGAGTCCCATCAACTCCTTCGTGCGCCATTACAACGGCGAGGTCAGTCTTCGCGTTCCGATTGCGCCGAGCCTCCGCTGGGCGCTCAATATGTGAACAGGCAGGTAGACGAGAGGTGTGAAGAGCGCATTGACCAGGCACCCCGGGAGTACGACCCGCACTATCGAATCGCTCCAGACCATCGACTGTCCCGTCCCGGCGAGCACGATCATGTTGATGATACCGTATCCGAGGCTACCCAACGCAACCACAGCAATAGTAGGCAAGAATTCAGTATCCACCGCTCTGATCCGTGTGGCCGCAGCCAGAAGCACGATCGGCGTCAGGGCCAATATAGACATGCCGAGAGGATCGCTCGTCGCGAGGTCTTTGATAAGGCCAGCCAGTGGCGCAACTATAGCCGCTTCTTCGTGGCCGCGGACGACTGCCCAAGCGGCGACGAAGACCAGAACAAAGTCCGGCGTCACGCCGAGTATTTCAATGTACGGCATAACAGACACATGGAGTACAGCTAAGAGCTCGGCCACACCAACTGCGATTACGTACTTCACTGGGGTGATAGCCTTGCCGGTTTGAAGCTAAGGAGCACAAGCACAGTATCGAGCGTGGATAGATTCGCGGCGGGCTTCAGCGTCGCCTTTGTAAACGGCGACTGTGGTCGCTGTTCCACGCCCTGAACACTGCCAATAAGTAATTCACGCGGGTAGTTGCCGCCAAGACCGGAGGTTGTGACAAGGCTGCCCTCCGCCAGTGACGTATCGGGAGGCAGAAGGTCCAGGATCAGCTCGTGTTTAAGGTCGCCCTCTGCGACTCCGCGTACGGGAGTAGGCATGGGGGTCGGCGAGGGAGGCGGAGGCGCCCCCGTGGGCGCAGGGGACGAAGTGGGTGGCGCTGGCGTTGGCGCGGCGGGCGTGGTCGTCACATCGGGCGTGGGCGTGGGTGCGCCCGCTTGCGGCTGCGCTGCCCCGGGGATTACTTGAGCGTTTACGCTGCTGTCTGGGTCCGTAACGAGCTGGACCCAGGAGAAATCGTTGAACGCGCGGGAAACCGTCCCGACGAGGCTGCCGCTGCGTGAGAGTACGACCATACCTTCGTCAAGACCGTCCTTCGACCCGCGATCAATGGCGATCATCCGCTTGAGCCCAGAAGTGTCCTCCGACATCACATTTGCCACCAAGAGTTGGTCCTCAGGCCGCGCTTGCTTGACCTTTAGGGCGTCTTCAAGCTCGCGTACGCGCTGCTCCGCGTTTTGTTGCGAGGCAACTGCGTTCTGAAGCTTTTCGATCTGATCTCGCAGGTCTTTGTTCTCGCGGACGATATCTCCCCTGTCGGTGATGCCCTTGAAGAAGTCGTCCACCGGCCTCGCCGCATTGCGTAGACGCGACGCAAGTGGCGTTGTGGCCGTCAACGAGAGGTTCTGGACCGGATCGAGCGCTCGTCTTTCGGAAAAGACGATGCCGACGAGGCTAATTACGGTAACTGCCGCGAGCCACCAGACTAGACGCATCGTGCTCTTCTGGGTCTGCCCCAGCTCCCGCTCGTCAACAACCGGTGGCGCGCCCCCTGCCTACCCCTAGCGCGGCGCCTTTCTAGTGTTGAGCCGCGCTTGCAGCTTTTGGAGGATCGCCGCCTCCTCGAGCACTTCGGCTGCGCCCCGCACAACACACGTTAGCGGCTCTTCCGCCACGTATACCGGAAAGCGCGTCTCCTGCGCGAGCCTTCGGTCAAGCCCCCTCAAAAGAGCACCTCCCCCGGCCAGGATTATGCCAGTGCTCATGATATCGGCGACGAGCTCGGGCGGCGTAATCTCGATGGTCTGCCGCACAGACTCGACGATTGCGTTGACTGAGCTGGAGAGCGCGTCTCGAATCTCCACACTGCTCACCTCGACCGCCTTTGGCAGGCCTGTCGCCAGATCGCGGCCCTTCAGCTCTATTGTGATTTCACGCTCCAGCGGGTACGCTGAGCCGGCCTCGATTTTTACCTCTTCCGCCGTGCGCTCGCCGATAAGCATATTGTGGACCTGGCGGGCATAGGACACGATTTCGGCGTCCATCTCGTCGCCGGCCGTGCGGATCGATGTGGCGACCACGATCCCGCCCATAGAAATGACAGCCACTTCAGTGGTCCCGCCGCCGATATCGACGATCATCGAGCCGCCGGGTTCCATCACGGGGAGCCCGGCGCCGATTGCCGCCGCCATCGGCTCCTCGACGAGATACGCGTTGCGCGCTCCGGCGTTGAGGGCCGCGTCGTGTACTGCCCTCTTCTCGACCTCCGTCACGCCGGAAGGGATCCCAACAGAAACACGCGGCCTGGGCAGGCCGAAGCCGAAGTGGTCATGTACCGAGCGAATGAAGTAGTGGAGCATCTTCTCGGTCACGCTGAAGTCGGAAATGACGCCGTCTCGAAGCGGCCGAACGGCAACGATATCTGCCGGAGTGCGGCCGACCATGCGCTTCGCCTCTACACCAATCGCCAGTATCTTCTTGTTTATGCGGTCGATGGCGACGACCGAGGGCTCATCGATGACGATCCCTCGTCCCTTAACCATCACCAAGGTGTTAGCCGTTCCCAGGTCTATGGCTATGTCATGAGAAAATATGCCGAGGACGGCGTTGAACGGATTTAGGGGCAATCTCGCCTCCCGGTCATTACACCTACCTCTCCGGCAGGCGGATAGACTAGCGCATTATACCTAACGTGTAGCAAGCCTTGCAAAAGTAGGGCGCTAGGGTGGAGACGGCGAACCACTGCAAGCTGCACCCCACAGACCGCGCTTTCCCTCGCGAGCTTGGGCTTGCAGCGACACGAACACGCCTGAATAGCGAACATCCGGCGGATAAGTTGCCGCGAGCGCGTAGCCTTCTTCTACCAGTGCCTCGTTGACCATTTGGTCCTCGACCCAAACATAGCGCAGCAGCCGCCCGAATGAATCGGTCTCCGATACGTCCTTTTCGAGCCCAACCGTCCTCCCTTCGACGAGCTGGCGGTTCCGCTCGCTCGCCTCTGCACCGAAGCACCCCACCGGGCGCCTGGGGTCGACGGTTTCGGGCGTATCGATGCCGATGTACCGCAATCGGTAATCCTTGCCCCCCAATTCCACGTGGATAGTGTCCCCGTCTACAACGCGAGTGACTCTTGCTGGAACGAGGCCGGGACGTACGTATGGGGTCGCCGTGCGGATCGCCAGTGGTGGAGTGGATGTCGCCGGGGACTTGGACTCGGTTACATTCGCCTCCCCGGCACAGCCAACAGCGACCAACGTCAGGCCCGTCAATAGAACCATGCGAACGGGCATGGAGACGGGGCTCGCGCCTGCCGAAACGTTAAGCGGCATTCACGCCGTGCTCGCGAAGGAGACGCAGGAAGGAGTCCTCGTCCAGGACGGTGATGCCGTAGTTTTGCGCCTTCTGGAGCTTGGAGCCTGGGTCTGCCCCAGCGACGAGGTACGCTGTTTTGCGCGTGACGCTGCTGCCCGCATCCGCCCCAAGCGAGGCGACCAGCGATTCGGCCTTGCCGCGGGGCATAGAGCCGAGCGTGCCCGTGAAGACAAATGATTGTCCCGTCAGCGGGCCTTCCACGCGCTTGGGCCGCTTGTATTCGAAGTTGACGCCAGCCTTTCTGAGCTTCTCGATGATTGCCCTTTTCTGCTGGTCCCGGAAGTAGGCGTGGATGCTATCTGCGATCTTGGGGCCGATGCCCTCGACGTCGCGGATGTCTTCTGCGCTGGCCTCCGTGAGGGCGTCGAGGTGGTGAAAGTGGGCGGCGAGCAGCTGGGCGACCTCGCCACCAACATGGCGAATGCCGAGCGCGAAGAGGAGGCGGTCGAGGCTGCGGCCCTTCGAGGCCGCGATGTTCTTGAGGATTTTGTCCGCGAGAATCGAACCCATGCGCTCCAGGGCGACGAGTTGCTCCTGGTTCAGATAGTAAATGTCAGCCGGGTCCTTGATGAGGCCCCGGTCGAGCAGAATCGAGAGCCAGCGCTCGCCCAAACCTTCCATGTCCATGACGCCGGCGAAATGGCCGATCCAGCGGAACATCTGCGCAGGGCACGAAATGTTGGAGCAGTAGCTCATCGCCTCACCCGGCGGGCGGACGGCCTCGCTGCCGCATACGGGGCATTTCTTCGGTATGCGGTAAGGCTTCTCCTTGCCCGTACGCTTCTCGAGGACTGGGCCGACGACCTGCGGGATAACATCGCCCGCGCGCTGGACGATCACCGTATCGCCCTCGCGGAGGTCCTTGCGCCGCACGTCGTCCTCGTTGTGGAGGGTGGCCTGCTTGACGATCACGCCCCCTACCTGCACCGGCTCGAGAATCGCGAACGGGTTGAGGCTGCCGGTGCGCCCGACGTTGACAGCGATGCGCTGGAGCTTGGTCGTCGCCTGGACGGGCGGGAACTTGTAGGCGATGGCCCAGCGCGGCTCGCGGCCGACATAGCCAAGCTCATCCCACAAGGACTTCTGGTCGATCTTTACCACCATACCGTCGATCTCATAGTCGAGGTCGTGCCGGCGGTCTTCCCACGTCCGGTAATGCGCCTCCACAGCATGAAGGTCCTTGAAGCGCTTGATCTCCGGGTTGATTCGGAAGCCCAGCCCACCGAGCCACTCTAGGGTCTCGTGGTGACTCGGCGGCACCGCTCCGTTGCCTTCGGCCCAGCCAAGCTGGTAGATCCACACATCGAGCTTGCGGGAGGCGGTGATCTGCGGGTTCTTCTGGCGTAAGGACCCCGCGGCCGCGTTTCTGGGATTCGCGGCGGGCCGCTCGCCGCGGTCGAGGAGCGTCTCGTTGAGGAGTTCGAAGGCAGATTTCGGCATGTAAACTTCGCATCGCACCTCGAATTGCTCAGGGAAGCGCTTCCCTTGCAGCTGTAGTGGGATACTTCGAATGGTCTTCAGGTTCTCGGTAATGTTGTCTCCCTGGAGACCGTTGCCGCGCGTGGCCCCCTGAGCCAGGCGGCCGTTTTCGTATACGAGCGCCACCGCGAGGCCGTCGATTTTGGGCTCGCACACCATCTCAAACTTGTCTGTCGCTGCCAGAGCAGACGCCCGTTTATGCCATGCCTGAAGCTGGCCGAAATTGAAGGCATTGGCCAGCGAAAGCATCGGCAGCCTGTGCTCGACAGGTGGAAAGCCCTCAACGAGCTGTTCGGTGACGCGCTGGGTCGGGGAGTCAGGGCTGACGAGCTCCGGGTAGTGGGCCTCAATCGCGCGCAGGCGGCGCATCAGCTCGTCGTATTCGGCGTCGCTGATCTCCGGCTCCGACTTGACGTGATAGAGGTAGTCATGCCGGGAGATCTCGAAGCGCAGCTCTTCGGCCTTTACCTTCGCGTCCTGTACGTGATTAATCCCGCAGGACATGGCGAAGTTCAGTATAACAACGGGAGCGTGGGCGGACGCGGCTTAGCGGACTCCTCTGGGGATTGGTAACAACGACACGGGCGGGCGCGTCGAATTTGCGTGAGGCTCGTTGGCATCAGCGTTGTTGCGCCCCGAGCTTAGGGATGAGGAATGGAGCCAATACGGGCGTACCGCTATTACCGCCTAAGTGAGAGCGGCGAGTTGGAGGGTTTCGCTCGCTTCAAGTGGACAGCGGGGCATCTAACAGCCAACTGCTGGCACGAACAGCCCCTCGTCGATTGCACATGCGGCATTTACGGCCTGTATAGCCCGCAGTTGGGTGTTCAACCCTTCCAAGACTATGCGATCCTGACCTCCTGCCTCTTTTACGGCCGCACGGTGATCGGGTCAGAAGGCGTCCGCTCGATGGAGGCGGATATCGAGTGGATGTGGCTCATATCCGACTTGCTAAACAGTGCATACGGCAACATCTTGTCCGATGAGACTAAAGCGAGGGTCTTCCAGGATGTCGCATACCATCTGTCGGCCAAGTACGGTGTTCGCGTGAGCGTCACAACGAGTGAGGAAGTAAAGGCACTCCCAGTGCAGGAGCCGCCGCGGGCGATTCCGGAGAAGTGTCTGGTCGGGCGGTACCAGCCGGGTACCAAGTATAGGTGGCTGACGGTCAAGCCAAACTCACGCCTAGCCCGCTCGCTTGCCTACGCAATGGGGAAGGAGGACGGAATCGTGACGGCGGCTGAGTTGCGAGGGCTGCATTGCAGGAATGGAAAGACTGCATCCACGGGGTGACGGGATGGGCGAGTTTCACGGAGCTTTCCATAAACTTCTATGGTCTATTCGAACGTGTGAAGCGGGGAATTACAAGATAAGTGAGCGGGGAATAGAACTGATGACGAAGGGAAGAGTCAAGGTCGCGGAGCGGTATTCCAACTACACGACACTGCACGGGCAGGTATTCGTTCCAATTGGGGGTGACAAGGCGGAGCAGTGGACATAGGTAAGCAGATCGTCGTCGTCGATATACCGGCACCCATTCCGGCGCCGCCGGTAAAGGCACCGCACGGCATCCCACAACGAGAGACAGAAGAGACACTCGTGCCGGTGCGGCGGACCTAATTCCAATCCTCGAACGGGGCGAACCGTAACTGGAAATTAATGTCTCCCTGAGCCGTGAGCGCCTTGGCACTGCTACCCTATACCTCGCCATGGGTATTACAGTTCGCGACGCGACCAAGGCGGACGTTCCGACTATCCTCGACATCTACAACTACGAAGTCTTACACGGTACGGCGACATTCGACATCGAACCAAAGACCCTGGCAGACCGCCTCATCTGGTTCCGCGAGACGCAACGACCCCCGCATCGTGTGATCGTGGCTGACGACGGCGCCGGGGTGGCAGGGTGGGGCTGCCTGCATCCGTTCCACACAAGAGCGGCTTATCGCTTCACTACCGAGGACTCGGTCTACATTCACCAGAACCGGCGGGGCGAAGGGATCGGCAAGTTAATCCTTGCGCGCCTGATTGAGGTGGCGCGGCTGGGCGGGTTCCACAGCATCATGGCCGGTACGTCTGAGGGGAACGAGGCCAGCGTCCGCCTCCACCAGCGCTTCGGCTTCGAGGTCGTGGGAGTGCAGCGCGAGGTTGGGTACAAATTCGAGCACTGGATCGACGTGACGTGGATGCAGAAGATGCTGGAGTAGCCGGGACTCGGGACCCAGGACTCGGGATCCAGGATTCCTACAACCCGTTTTGCGCCAGATGGTTTCGAACCGCGCTGCTTCGGCATTCGGCACTCAGCGCTTCCGCGAGTGACACTCCCCTATTGGAGATCATTTCCGTTTCGGTTAGGGTGGGGCGAGAGGACCGATGATGACGCAGCAGAACAGCACTAAGGGTCCGGCGCCGAGACCTACCCGCGAGGAGGCGAACGTAGCGTCCGCTTCGAAAAACACCTTTTTTGCAAAACAAATTCAGCGCTCAACGCTGCCGGTAAGCACAAGAAGATGATGAGCCGCGCAGCCCCCATGCTAGAATCGACACGTGAAAGTCGTAATCGTCGACTTTGGGGCCGGCAATCTGCACAGCGTGTCTCGCGCGGTCGTGAACGCCGGCACGCGGCCGCTGGTCACGTCCAATCCGTCTTACCTCGAGGACGCCGAGGCGGTGATCGTGCCGGGCGTCGGTGCGGCGGCGGACACAATGTCTAACCTGCGGGCGAGTGGTTTCGTCGAGCCCATCCGGGACTATATCGCTTCCGGACGGCCGTTCCTGGGCGTGTGCATGGGACAACAGGCGCTGTTCGAGGTCAGCGAAGAGGGCGGAGAGCACGAGTGCCTCGGCATTCTACCCGGCCGCGTCGTGAGGTTCTCAAACGGCCTTAAAGTCCCCCACATGGGCTGGAACCAGGTGCGGATCGTCAAGCAGCACCCTATTTTTGAGGGTGTCGACGACGGCTCCTACTTCTACTTCGTGCATTCGTACTACCCCCAGCCCGCTGATCCAGACGTCGTGATCGGAGAGACCGAGTACGGCGTGACATTCGCGTCGGTGATAGCCCGCGACAACATTGTCGCCACGCAGTTCCACCCCGAGAAGAGCGGGGAGGCGGGGCTGCGGATGTACGCCAACTTTCTGAAGATAGCAGCGACAGCGGGCGTGGCTTAACCGCCCCAAGCTCACTCGTTTGGAGATCATACCGGCGATCGACATTCGGGATGGGCGCTGCGTACGACTCGAACAGGGCGACTATGCACGCGAGACAGTCTTCGCGGACGATCCCGTAGCGGTCGCTCTTCGCTGGCAGGGCGCGGGCGCGCGGCGCCTGCATGTGGTGGATCTTGACGGCGCGCGCGATGGCCGGCCCCGTAACGACGATGTCGTTCGGGCGATTCTTCACGCTTCCGCGGTTCCCGTACAGGTAGGCGGCGGCATTCGCGATGTCGCGGCGGTTGAACGATATCTGGAGGCGGGCGCGGAGCGGGTCATCCTCGGCACGACGGCTGCAAAAGACCAGACGACCCTCGTGAATGCGATTGTGCTCTTCCGTGAGCGCTTGATCGTTGGCGTGGACGCCCGTGACGGCACCGTAGCCACGGAAGGCTGGACCGAGACGTCGACGATCGATGCGACCGATCTCGTTAAGCAGCTCTCAGAGATAGGAGTGGCGCGCATCATCTACACCGATATCCTCCGCGACGCGACCTTGGCCGGCCCCAATTTCGCCGCCATCCACGATCTGCTCGCGTTCATCTCCGGTCTTCCCTCGCCTACACAGATGATTGTTGCGGGCGGAGTCTCCTCGATTGAACATTTGAGGCGGCTCGCTGATTTGCCGGTCGAAGGCGCGATTATCGGAAAGGCCCTTTACACGGGCGACATAAGTCTCGCGGAAGCGATCGCCGCCGTCGGGCCTTAGCGGGCGCTCATTTAAGTGGCGCCTCTGCGGCGTCCGCCGTATACTGCGATAGGACCGCCGCGAACGGGGCGGAGGAGGTTTCACCATGGCTGCAGCCGACATCGGCATCCCTGAAGACATTCGCGATCTGGTGAAGGGCGCTATCACTGGAGTGCACCAGTTCGTCGACTCCGAGGTGCTGCCGATGGAGAACCAAATGGGGGATATGCTCGTCGACGAGAGAAAGTTCTTCGACGAGCGGGGCCGCGCTGTCCGGGAGGTCGTCGACGCCAAACGGCAGGTGCGGATGAAGTCCGCCAAGGCCGGCTACTACGCGATGTTCGCGCCTCAGAGCGTCGGCGGCGATGGGCTGGGGGTACGATCGATGGTATTTGTGGAAGAGGCGCTCTACCGCCGCTACGGCCCGGGCCGTCCACTCATCACGTGGGCAAAGGGGTTTCTCACACAGCCGACGATTGCCTCTTTCGTGGACGGACCGTCGCACATGCTCGTGTCCGTCAGCGATTCCGTTCGCAAAGATTACCTTCCGGCCATCTCTGCGGGCGAGAAGATGGTCTGTTTCGCCCTCAGCGAGGCTGATGCCGGATCCGATGTATGGGGCATCAAGACCCGCGCCAAGCGGGACGGTGACGACTGGGTGATCAACGGCAGCAAACAGTGGATCACTAACTCGCCCTACGCTGACTACGCGGTCGTATTCGCGATCACGAACGATGACTTGATAAGGGAACGCAAAGGCGGCATCAGCGCTTTCTTCGTGGAGACCGCCGCGGACGGTTACACGTTCGACGGCGTGCTCCCGGTGATGGGCCACCAGGGCGGCGACTGCGGCTCGATATCTTTTGACAACCTGCGCGTTCCGGCGGACCGCCTGATCGGTGTGCAGGACCAGGGCTTCCAGATCGCGATGTTCGGCATCTCGGAGGGCCGCATCTCGATCAGCGCCAATTGCATCGGTATGTGCGGCTACGCGCTCGACCGCTCGCTGGAATATGCAAAGCAGCGGATGAGCTTCGGCAAGCCTATATCTGAGTATCAGGCGATTCAGTTCATGCTCGCGGATATGGCAATCGACATTTTCACGATGAAGTACATGGTGCTTCAGACAGCGGCGCTCGTCGAGACGTTCCCGCAGACGGGCCGCCTCCCTGTGAAGGAGATTTCGATCGCGAAGGCGTACGCCGTGGAGAAGACACAAGAGTGCTACGACCGCGCAATCCAGGTCCACGGCGGCATGGGTCTCACCAACGAAATGCCGCTGAACGAGGGCTTTCGCGTCGCCCGCACCCTGCGCATTCCGGACGGGACCGGAGAGATCCAGCGACGCACGATAGCCCGCCAGATGCTCCGCGGCGATACCGTCTTCTAGGCGTTCAGCGATGTTTCCATGCTGACCAGGCGAATCATCCCGTGCTTCGACGTCGCCGACGGACGCGTGGTCAAAGGCATCAGGTTCCTGAATCTGCGGGACGCCGGCGACCCGGTCGAGCTGGCCCGCGCCTACAACGATGAGGGAGCCGACGAGCTCGTTTTTCTCGACATAAGAGCATCCCCTGAGAGACGGGATACCGCTATCGACATGGTGCGGAGCATCGCTGATGAAGTGTTCATACCGTTCACGGTCGGTGGTGGCATTCGTTCGCCTGAGGACGTTCGCCAGATGCTGGAGTCGGGCGCGGATAAGGTGGCGATAAACACGGCTGCGGTAGAAAACGCGGATCTCGTCCGAGAGGCGGCCGAGCGCTTCGGGTCTCAGTGCATCGTCGTCGCCATCGACGCCAAGCGTTCGGCAGCGGGCAGTTGGCAAGTGCACACGTACGGTGGGGTAGGAGGCGGCACGCCGGTCGAGATCGACGCCGTCGATTGGGCGGGACGGTGCGCCGACGCCGGCGCCGGCGAAATTCTGATCACGGGCATGGACGCAGACGGCACGCAAGAGGGATACGATCTCGAGCTGACGCGCGCCGTGTCAGAGGCTGTCCCCGTACCGGTGATCGCGTCGGGCGGCGCGGGAGAGCCCGAGCATATGTACGAAGCATTCGTGAAAGGCAAGGCGGACGCTGCGCTGGCGGCCAGCATCTTCCACTTTGGAACGCATAGAATCCGCGAGGTGAAGCAATATCTCGCGGAGCGCGACATTCCGGTCCGGCTTTAGCCGCGTCCAGTTGACGAAAGGTACACTAATGGCACTCAAGTACGACGACCGTGGTCTAATCCCCGCTATCATCCAGGACGACGATTCCGGCGAGGTGCTCACCCTCTTCTGGATGAACGACGAAGCTGTGCGGCAAACAGCCGAGTCCCGGCAAGTGTGGCGCTACAGCCGCGAGCACCAGAAGCTAATGCGTAAGGGCGAGACATCCGGCAATTACCTGAACGTTCGGCGAGTCC
>VBEI01000127.1 GCA_005882715.1 Chloroflexota bacterium
GGCGGCGCCTGTTTGGACTCGACCATTCTCAATCCCTCCGCTGGTATTACCCAGATCAGGTTCCGCGGTCGCCCCGACTGGTCGGGGCCTCTCAGCCCGGCCTCCCCAATTCCCTAAGGGGTACCCGAGCTCCCGCTATCCAGTTCGGCTTGAGACTAGCACTGATGGCAGAAGCCGTCAAACAGCGGCCGCTAGATCTCGTACTTTGTGATCTCGCTACGGCGCCTGTCGGAATCGGGGGTCAATAGCACTGCTCGGTCCAATGTATTCCGCCGTCAGTGTCGATAAACATGTATACACTGCCAACGTCGCCCCACATGAGGTAATCGGGGTCACTGGCGTATCCCCTTCGTTCGACGGGCGCTTGGACATTCAACCACGGATACGGCGAATCGGCCTCTGGTTGTATTGACCCGAGGGCGCAGAGGAAGCGCCCGGGCAGTTCTTCCGGGGACTGAATCCATCTGGGCACCCCGCCGATTTTGGTTCCCTCGAGCACCGCCACCTGCTCCTCCCGATCAAACTTCTCTTCGTCATCGATATCGAGGAGAAAGTATGTCTGGCTATCGGGCGCATCGTAGGTCCGATGAATGGCCCCGAAACAAGGCTCGATCCGCCATCGAGTCGGCGGGATCTGCTCTTCGGAAATTAGATCCGCCATGCCGAGGGGTAACCACTCAAATAGTAGGCCTGATTCATCGTGGTTCCAGACTGCCTGTTGATCACCAAAGATGACCACGACATCGCCAGGGAGGTTGGCTGCAATGTCGTGTGAGTCTGCGAAGCAGAACTGGCCTACGAACGTCAGTGGCTCATCGATGATGTTATGGGGCCACGGCCGGCTCGATGGCCAATAGGGGAGCCCCCCAATCTTAGTGGTTGCTCGGTTCTGCGGCTCTCCACGTGCAAAGACGAACAAGTCGGTCGGTATTCTTGTTATTGACTGTGGAATCTGCGCCTCATCTCGTAGCTGCTCAACAACGGCAATGTGGATTGGCCCGGTGATCCCCTCGCCGCCGGGACCGACTAGCAGGATCGCTTCCCGCACCTCCTCGGCAGTTTGGTACCTATTCGGGTCACGCGCCTGCCACTCTCTAACCATTTGCTCAGCTCGTTCACGGAGGCTGGCGAGTGGAAACATTCGCTTCCAGCGGGCGATGTCGAGACGTTCGTGAATCATTCTAACCTCAAGGTCGCTCCCATCACACCTCATACGTCGTGATTTCGATGCGGTGGCCATCCGGGTCGGCAACGTAAATCGAGCGCGCGATGCCATGATCCGCCGATCGGTACTCCATGCCGAGGTCACGGAATTGGTGCTGAGCCGCCTCGAAATTTTCCCGGTCCGCGCGGAACGCGATGTGACGCAAAGGGGGCGTCTCACGCGGCCCATCAGCTCCCTTCTCGGAGCGGTCCGAGACAAATAGCGCGACGCACGTCTCATCCACGCACATCATCGTTGGCACATCGCCCCAGGCGTCCTGAAAGCGCCGCTCGAGACCGAGGACGTCGCGATACCAGGCAATCGATCGCTGCAGATCGCTGACCGTGATCGCTACATGGTCGATGTGGTGAAGTTTCATTCTCTTCAAGCCTCCCCCACCGCGACTGTGACGAGCAGCACGCTCGCTTCGTCAGCCCTGATATCGTGGGCGATCCCGGCATCGGCGACCAGCAGGTCACCGGCTGTAAGACGTTGTTCGCGCCCGCCAACGGAGAGCAGAATACGTCCCAGAAGGCATTGGATCGTGAACGGCCCATCCTCAGCGTGGTCCTCTAGTAGACCACCCTCGTCCAGCGCAACTACATTTACTCGAAACGGACCCGTCTTCAGGAGGCGGCTGGCCGTGCGCTTGCTCTTGTTCCCACGGACGCGCTGGAGCAACCCTGTCATCTCGGCGAGCACAGCGAACTGGTGTACCTGTCCTTCCACCGGACGGAGTTTCGTTCGGGTCGTCTTCTTCTTTTCGGCCATGCGGAGGTTCCCTCCTCTAGTCGCGTGGACATCCCAAGAGTGGTCTAGTGGCCTGTGTACCTGCCCATTGGCTGCTCACGCCACACCGGTGTCGCTCTTTGACCATTGGCGCCAAGCTTGCGCGGCATACAGTTATTCGCTCCTCAACCGATGACTAGCCGCATCACCGGTCTCGCCTCGGTCCCTCCCACCCGCACAAACCCCGCCCGCTCGAACACCGAAGCGACTCCCTCGAATCCCTGGTAGCTCTTGAGCTCGGCCGGCGGCTTGATCGGGTAGGCCTCGACCACGCGCGCTCCGCGCTCGCGTGTGAAGGCGAGAGCCCCCTCCAGCAGCCGGCTCATCAACCCCTGCTGCCGATGCTTCTTGTCGATTACGAAGCAGACGATCGACCAGAGGGCATCAGGCCGGTCGAGCGCCTTCAGCTTCCGCGAATACTCAAAATGATCGAGCCTTTCGCGCCGGTCGACAGATACCCAGCCCACCGGCTCGCCGTCCATGTAAGCCAGCAGCCCCGGCGGCTCATCCGACTGGACGATCGCTCGCATCGCCGCCTTGCGCCCCGCTGACCGGCTCGCACCCCAGCCTTTCGAGCGCAGGCGCGGCCACATGCACCAGCAGCCGGCGTACGCACCTCCGGGCCCGAATAGCTTCTCGAAGTCGCCCCAGCGGTCAGGAGCCAGCGGATATATATTTACTTCGTTCATGACCACGCGTTTCTCCGTGTTCCTATTCCCAGTACCTGTTGCTCTTTTCTCGCTCTTACCGCGCCGTGTAGCCCCCGTCTACGACCAGGTACGAGCCAGTCATAAACGAAGAATCATCGCTGGCCAGGAACAGCGCCGCCTTTGCGATCTCCTCTGGGCGGCCCAGCCGGCCCATCGGCGTGTTCTGCACGGCCCAGTCAAGCATCGGCTGCGCCTCCTTCACGGGCGCGATCAGCGGCGTGTCGATCCAGCCGGGGCAGATCGCGTTCACCCGCACGTTGTGTGGCGCCCCGTCCAGCCCGAACTGCTTCGTGAGCCCGAGCACGCCGTGCTTCGCCGCGATGTAGGCGTACCCGAAGCCGCCAGGAGAGCCCGGCACGAACGCCCCGATAAGCCCTGCCATCGAGGCAGTGTTCACGATCGCGCCTCCGCCCTGCTTCTGCATCTGCTCGAGACCGTGGAGGCAGCCGTAGAAGACTCCGGTCGCGTTTACGGCGATTACCTGGTCCCAGCTGTACTGCGGCCCGCCAATCCCCGCGTTGTTCACGAGAATATCCATCCGCCCCCAAGCGTCCACCATCGCCGCGATTGCCGCTCGCACATCTTCCTCGTTGCTCGTGTCCGCCCGCAGCGGTCGTGCTTCGCCACCGGAGTCCTCGATCTGCGCAGAGACGGCGCTCGCCGCCTCCTCGTTGATGTCCGCGGCCATGACCATCGCGCCCTCTCGTCCGAAAAGCACACTGATCGCCTTCCCAATACCCGACCCTGCGCCCGTAACCAGCGCGCTCTTGCCCGCCAACCTGCCTTCGGCTGCCATGTGTCCTCCTTCGCGCCGCCATAATAGCGCAACCTATGACATCTGATCTCTTACCTCTGACCTCTTACCTCTGACCTCTTACCTCTGACCTCGTACTTCGAACCTCGCGTCCCAACCGCCCCTACCACACGCCATCTGCGCCTGAGATAATGACCCCGTGAGCAAGCTCTCCGACGCCATCCGCCGCGCGGGCCGCACAGCCCCGGCGCCTCTCGGCTTCGCCGCGCGGGCCGCCGCGGCCGCAGCTTCGCCGACCGTCTTGTGCATCGTTCGCCTCAACGCAAACGAGGCGAACAAAGCGGAAGAGGCAGCCAAGAAGGGCGCCGACGCGGTGATTATCGACGGCGGGGATGCAGGCAAAGTCAAGGACTTCGTGAGGAAGGCGCCCGGCCTCATCCTTGGCGTCCGGCCGCACAAGTCCGACAGAGAACAGATAACGTCCCTTCGCGAGGCGGGCGCCGATTTCGTCGTCCTGGACGTCGATTCCGCGATGGCGGACGCCCTGCTCGAGGAGAACATCGGCTTTATTCTCCTTGTGCGCTCGGACGCTGACGACACTCGGCTCCGCTTGCTCAGCGACCTCAATCTCGACGCCCTCGTCCCACCTGCCCCCGACGGAGCCCTCACGGTCGAGCGGCTTCTGGAACTCCGCCGCTTTTCCGCGCTTGGCCGAACGCCGCTCCTGGTCGAGGTCTCCGGCGACGCCGGCGTCTCGAGCGTTCAAGCGCTGCGAGAGTCCGGCGTCGCGGGCGTTATCATCGAAGGCTCCTCTCTCGGCAAGCTCGAGAAGCTGCGTGCCGCCATCGGCGCCATGCCCCCGCGCGGTCGCATGCGCGAGGAGCGCCGAGAGGCGATGATCCCCGCGCCTTCGATGGCGGGACATGATCACGACGATGACGACTTCGACGACGACTAACGCCGCCGGAGCGACAACCTAACCTTGACGTAGGCGTTAAACCGCCCCTATACTCCGATTCGAGCAATTAACTTCGGTTTGTAGCTCAGGCGAGGGGAAAATTACAGTGCCGGACGTGGATGAAGCATATCTCCAGATAGGCGAAGTCGCCGAGCGCACCGGCGTCACTCAACGCACCCTGCGCTTCTATGAAGAGAAGGGCCTTCTCCGTCCACCATCGCGCATGGTAGGCGGGTTCCGACTCTATTCCGAGCAGGATGTGAAGCGCGTGGAACATATCCGACGCCTGCAGGACCTGCTGGGTGTCGCGCTTGCCGAGATCAAGGAGATGGTCGAGGCCGAAGAGGTACTCCGCGAGCTGCGGGCTCAGTACCGCCCCGACTCCGCGATCGACGAAAAGCGCCGCCAGCTTGAGCGTGCGATAGACGTCGTCCAAGGGCAATACAGCATCGTGAAACAGAAGACCGAACAAATGGAGGAGATGAAGGCGCAGCTGAAAGAGCGGCTGAAGACCTTCGACCGCTGGATGAAGGAGCTGAACGAACTCGAGACCAAGGAAGCCGTGGCGCCCGGCTTGCGCCCGCCTAAGTAAGGAGAATAAGGGCCCTCGCCATCCGCGAGGGCTTTTGCTTTCGGCGAAAAGCACTTCCCTCGTAAAAACTTTCGAGCATTAAGCGCTAAACCTAGAACGGGCCGCAGGAGCTCGCATTCCAGTCGACGCAGTTTCCAATACCGGTAAGCATGCTCTCCAGGGCCCCGGTTAGAAGAGCCACAGCGAACGCCATGGCAGCCATGAGACCCAGGGCAATGAATCCTGCGAGCAACGAGTACTCGATTAGGTCTTGTCCACGCTCGCCGCGTATCAGCCCCGTAAGCCACGCCGACCCGTATGCTACCAGCCGCATCCTTTTTTCTCCTTGGCCAAATTGCCGCCCGATTGTTTGAGATTCCAAAATCCTGGGTTCGCTGAATCAATAATTTAGCGGAGACAAACGAAAGTCGCCGTAGGAAATCCCACAGAAAACCGTTGGAACGGACTTCTGGAATTCAGGCTACGGCTATGCGAGATCTTTCGCGATCTTTAACGCTTCTCGCGAATGCAACTCCATATCGGTCTCGCTCTCGATTACGCCGCGGATGATCCCTTCCTTGTCGATGACGTACGTGACCCGCGCCGGCAGGGGCGGCGACTCTCGCCAGACCTGGTAATCCTTCGCCGTCTTGTATGAGGGCCAGTCTGATAGGAGCGGAAACTGGACTTCAAGTTCTTTCGCGAACGCACCCTGACTCGGGAACGGATCGACGCTCACGCCCAGGACCTGGGCGCCCGCTTCCTCGAAGTCGCCGCTGACGTCGCGGAAGCATTTCAGCTCCGTCGCTCACCCCGGTGTGAAGGCCAGAATGTAAAACGCCAACACCACCGTTTTTCTCCCCGTGAAGTCTGCCAGGCTTACCTTGTTCCGGTTAGCGTCGCGCAGCGCGAACTCCGGCGCTGCATCGCCCACTTTGAGTGGCATCTGGACCTCCTTAGTGATGCTCGTCCGTCGGCACACCCTCCTGCGGTTGAGGACGGTGCGGCCAGTAACCGACGCGCTTCCGTATCACGTAGCCGATTAAGCCGAGGAAGGCGGCAGCCGCGGCCGCGCCCACTGTCAGCAGCACCATTCGCAACACGTCCGGGCCGTTATTGCGCTGTTGCTGACCGCTGAAAGCAAACGCTTCCATACGGAGCGCCGAGATCGACGAAGTCACCGCGGGCATCCTCGCGGTGCCCGGAGTGAAGCCGCTGGACGGCTCAGGCGCGAGAGACCTCCCGTGGGCCGGCAGCTGGGTGCTGGATACTAAAGCGAGCAGGGAAGCAACCAGAATTGCGATAGGAATCGCCCTCGCTCGCGCCGGAATCCGTCCAGAGGCATTCATCGCACGCGACTTTATCATATGAAAGGCCCTCGGCGTAGCTGTTCAACGCCCATCGTATAATGCTGACACATGTGTACATTTGTTTCGCGCGATGGCTAAAGGCAGCCGCAGAACAGCGACAGGCAGGGACGCTGGCAGCGCCCCCCTTCGCTATCAGCGGATCGTCGCCAAATTCGGGACAAACGTCTTAACAGCGGGCACGGACCGCCTCGACATCGAGGTGATTCGCCATCTCGTCGGCCAGGTGGCCACACTCCATGCGCAGTCAGCAGACGTGATCGTCGTCACTTCAGGCGCAATCGCCGCCGGCCGCTACCTCCTCCGAGATCGTCGTGAGCGCAAGGACATGCCCTACAAGCAGGTCCTCGCTGCTGTCGGCCAGAGCGACCTCATGCAGACCTACCGGGAGATCTTCAGCCACCACGGCATCACCATCGCCCAGACGTTACTGACGCGCCGCGACCTCGCCGACCGCCAGGGTTACCTCAACGCCCGCAATACCCTCCTCGCCATGCTCGAGTTGCGCGTCGTCCCCGTCATCAACGAAAACGATGTCGTCGCCGTGGATGAAATTGAGGGCGCCAAAATCGGAGACAACGACAATCTCTCGGCACTTGTCGCGAACCTCGTGGACGCCGACCTCCTCGTCCTGTTGACCGACACCGGTGGACTCCACACCGCGGACCCGCGCCGCGATCCGTCGGCCCAGCTGATCGAGCGCGTGGACCGTATCGACTCGCGTATTGAGGCGCTGGCCGGAGGCGCTTTCGAGGGCCCCGGCGTCGGCGGGATGGCCACCAAGCTCCAGGCTGCCCGCCTGGCAGTGGGTGGCGGCGCCGACACTATTATCGCGGCCGGCGGCGAGCCCGACGTGCTTGTCCGTCTCGCTGCCGGCGAGCCGATCGGCACGCTATTCCCAGCAACCGTGACACGCATGGAGAGCCGCAAGCGCTGGATGCTCGCCGGCCTCTCCGTAAAGGGCAGCATCGTAGTGGACAGCGGCGCTGCGAAAGTCTTGCGGGAGGCCAGGCGCAGCCTGCTGCCTGCAGGCGTCCAAGACGTGCGGGGCCCCTTCCAGCGCGGCGAGGCCGTAGCGGTTCTGGATAGCGATGGGCGACGAATCGCCTGCGGAATCGCCAACTACGCTTCCGAAGAGATAATGCGCATCCGCGGCCTTCGCTCGGACCGCATCGAAGAGACCCTCGGCCACCACTACGGCAGCGAGGTGGTGCACAGGGACAACTTGGTGTTGCTGTAGGATAGCGGTGTGGGACTCGTGAAGATCACCGGGCAGATCGGCCGGACCGAAGACCAGTTAGTTGAAGCTGAGTTCCTCTTCGATACGGGGGGCTCCTGTACGGCAATACCGCCCAGACTCAGACAGCAACTTGGGTTAATACCCGGAACCCCGGCACGAACCCAACTCGCGGATAGCAGCATAGTCGACATCGAATTGACCTGGGCGTACCTTCGGCTAAACGGCCGCGAGGGATCGGTTCCGGTGGAGATAATTGACGTTCCCGAGCCTATGATGGGCGTCACCGCGCTAGAAGCACTCGGCATGAAGGTGAATCCGGTGAGCGGCGAACTGGAAGTTGTGTGGCCGTTCCAGGCTCCGCCCACCATGTGGCGGATTCGCGCCAAGCCGTGACCCTTAAGCGCGCCGCCGCCATTACCGGAATCGGCGAGATGAAGCCCACCCGCTCGCCGGACGGGAAGAGCACGCTCGGAATCTGGACCGACGTTGCCCGACACGCCGTCCTCGATGCTGGACTCTCGATCGCCGATATCGACGGCCTGCTCATCGGCCAACCGATTACAGAGCAAGCGCAGATGTGGCCATCGATCCTCGGCGAGTATCTAGGCGTCCACCCGAGGTACGGAAACGTCGTCGATCTCGGCGGGGCGTCGGCCGCTGGCATGGTCTGGCGCGCCGCGGCGGCGATCGAGTCCGGGCTCGCGAACGCTGTCCTTTGCGTGACCGGCGAGGCATCGGACGTCGAGACCTTCTACGCGCCGCGCGCGCGCCGCTCGGCCCAACAGCTACCCTACCGCGAGTTCGAGGTCCCGTACGGCCCGATGGGCGTGAACTCCGGCTACGCTCTCATAGCCGCCCGCCATATGTATGAATACGGCACGACCAGCCGTCAGCTCGCGAAAATCGCCGTCGATCAGCGCACCAACGCCTGCGCCAACCCCGACGCCCTCTTCTACGGCAAGCCGCTTACCGTTGACGATGTGCTCGCTTCGCCGCTCGTCGTGGACCCGCTTCACTTGCTCGAAATCGTGCGGCCTTGCACCGGCGGCGCCGCGCTCGTCGTCGTCTCGCCACAGCTTGCCAGGGAGTCCTCCAACCCCCCGGTCTGGCTGCTCGGCGCCGGTGAGTCGTCTCGCGGCATGATGCTCTCGCAAATGGACAGCATAACCACTTCGCCGATCACCGAAGCCGCGCCCAAGGCATTTGCGATGGCTGGTGTCTCGCACAAGGACATCGACCTCATCTCCGTCTACGATTGCTACACGATAACCGTGCTCGTGACTCTCGAAGATGCCGGTTTCTGCGCCAAAGGCAAGGGCGGCCCGTTCGTCGAGGAGCATGACTTCACCTGGCAGGGCGACATGCCGCTCAACACTCACGGCGGCCAGCTCTCATTCGGCCAGCCGGGCCTGGCCGGCGGCATGTCCCACCTGACAGAGGCCGTCCGGCAGCTTCAGCACCGCGCCAGCGAACGCCAGGTAGCGGACTGCGAAGTCGCCTTCGTCAACGGCAACGGCGGCATAATGAGCGAGCAGGTCTCGCTGGTACTGGGCATCGAATGAGCGACATCATCACTCGGTACGCGAAACCACTTCCCGAGCCATCCGCAGTCTCTGCCCCTTTCTGGGAGGGGCTGAACGCAGGCGAATTGCGCCTCCAGCGCTGTGCCACCTGCTCGCGATATGTCTTCTACCCGCGCAGCGTTTGCCCTCACTGCCTCTCTGACCGGCTCGAATGGCAGACTGCGAGCGGTCGTGGGCGCCTGTACTCCTACACCATCGTCCGCCGGGCGATGAACCCGGCATTCGCCGCGGACGTGCCGTACGTCTTTGCAATCGTCGAGCTAAAGGAAGGACCGCGCGTCACGACAAACCTCATCAACTGCGCGCCGGAATACGCCAGGGTAGACATGCCGGTGAAGGCCGCTTACGATAGCGTTACGTCCGAAATAGCACTTCTGAAATTCGAGCCGGAGTAGGAATCGGACAGCAAGAAACGAGGAACGCGGAACAAGCGGCTCGGAAACAAGTCCTTGTTCCCTGTTCCTTGTTCTATCCGGAGGTTTCATGGGTTCAGTCGTCAAGAAGCGACGGAAGAAGATAAGCAAGCACAAACACCGCAAGATGCTCAAGAAGACGCGCTGGCAGCGACGCCACAAGTAGGCCGTCCGCCATACAAGAACTCTCGCTGCGGGGCACGTAGCATGACAATCGAAGTAAGCGAAGTCGGAGCCAAGGGCACTGCCGCCCGCGCGGCCTCGCGCACGCTCGCGCGCCTCTCGACCGCCGTCAAGGACCAGGCCCTTCTCGGCATCGCTCGCGACCTCTTGGAGCATGAGTCTTACATCCTCAGCGCCAACCGCGAGGACATGGACGCCGGCCGCACCGCCGGCCTCTCCAACGCCGTCCTCGATCGCCTCTTCCTTAGCCACGAGCGCCTCGAAGCGATCGCTAACGACGTCCGCAAGGTCTCGCTGCTCCCGGACCCTATCGGCGAAATGATTGACATGCGGACTCTCCCTAATGGGCTGCGCGTCGGCCGCCGGCGAGTTCCGCTCGGTGTTATCGCGGCCATATTCGAAAGCCGCCCGAACGTGACCGTCGACATCGCATCCCTCTGCCTGAAGTCCGGCAACGCCTGCATCCTGCGCGGCGGCAAGGAGGCCATTCACTCCAACACCGCCCTGGCGAGCATCGTCCGCGAGGCGATATCTTCGGCAGGAGGACCGCCGAACGCTGTCCAGCTCATCGAGAACACCGACCGCGCGCTTCTCGGCGAGCTCCTCCGCATGCGCGACACCATCGACCTCGTCGTGCCTCGAGGCGGCGCGGAACTCATCCAGTACGTCGCCGCCAACGCGACCATGCCGGTGCTGACTGGTGGAACCGGCGTCTGTCATACCTATGTGGACCGCGCTGCCAACATCGAGAAGGCGGTCCGTGTCGTCCACAACGCCAAGACCCGTAAATACAGCATCTGCAACGCCCTCGACACCGTGCTCGTCCACCAGGACATCGCCGAGTCGTTCCTCCCCGACATCGGACGCAAATGGCGTCACGCCGGCGTCGAGATGCGCTGCGATGAAGACTCCTTCCGCATCCTCCACGCCGCGGAGATACCTGAACTAAAGCTCGAGCGCGCGGCGCCGGACGATTTCGGCCACGAGTTCCTCGCCCTCGCCGCCTCCGTCAAGGTCGTCGACTCGCTCGACGGCGCGCTCGAGCATATAGCCCGCTACGGCACGGGCCACTCGGACGCCATTATCACCGAGGACTACTCCGCCGCGATGCGCTTTCTCGACGAAGTCGACGCGGCCGTCGTCTACGTCAACGCCAGCACGCAGTTCACGGACGGTGCCCAGTTCGGTCTCGGCGCCGAGATCATCGACTCTACTCAGAAGACCATCGCGCGCGGCCCGGTCGGCCTCCGCGAGATCACCACGTACAAGTGGATCGCCCTCGGCGACGGACAGATCAGACCGTAATCCATTGGTCTGGAGTGCTCTGACCTAGGAGGCCCCGCATGAGTGGTTACCAGTTCGAGCGTGAGTGCCGCACACCTCAGTCCGAAAGCTACATCGTGGAGCTCGACGAGGAAGAAGTCGGCCGCATCGATATTCACTACACCAACTCCGTGGCCTACGCTACCCTCTGCGTCCCCGAAAGCCTCACCAGCGAAGATATCCGCGAGTTGATCAGCGAGGTTGACGAGCGCCTCGTTCTAACAACAGACCCCTTTCGCGAAGACTTCGTGGTCACCGTCTGGGCCGGCCGCGAGTCAGCCGTCTTCTCAGACGAAGATTTCGAAGAGGAAACTGATGAAGACGAGGAGGAGCCCGAAGGAAACGGCTACCGGGAGCGCTGAATCCAACCGCTCGTTATTCCCTGGCGGCCTCCGCCTGCGTCCGCTCGCGTACCAGCGCCTCGAACTCCTCCGCGTGCCGGCCGTCGTCCGGCTCCACGTGGATCACGCATATCGTCCCCGGCAGACGCTCCTCGATCTCGCGCTCTATCCCGTCGCTGATCGGGTGCACGTCTGTGATCGTCAGGTGCGGGTCGAACAGCAAATGCATGTCCACGTGCCGGACGGCCCCTGCGCGCCGCGTCCGCAGCCGGTGGAACCCCCGCAGCTCGTTCCGGTGCTCCACCAGCACGTCGCGGATCACCGCGAGGTCATGCTCCGGCAACGCCGTGTCCATCATCTCCGAGAACGCGATCCTCACGAGGCCGACCGCTGTCCAGCCCATATACGCCGCCAGCCCGAGCGCCACCAGCGGGTCGAACACCTTCGCGCCGGTTATGCCCACGAGCGTGAGCCCGGCGATTATCGTCCCCGCCTGCACGACATTCGTCTGCAGGTGCGTGGTCTCCGCCCGCAGCGCCATTGACTGCGAGCGCTTGGCCTCCCTGCGCATGAAGAATGCCAACACAACGTTCGCCGCGGCCGACACAAGCACCGCCGCCAGCCCGACCACAACATCGATATCCGGCGAATGGCCCACGAGCCGCCGCACGGCCTGGAACACCACCACTCCGCCGCCGATACCTACGATCGTCGCCGCTACAGACGCGGAAATCGTCTCGACCTTGCCGTGGCCGTACGGGTGCTCTTCGTCCGCCGGCTGCGCTGAGAGCCGCACGCTGATCAGCGCCGCCGCACCAGCCGCCAGGTCCGTCCCGCTATCGACAGCGTCCGACAGCACCGCGATGCTCCCGCTGATGAGCCCGAGGACCAGCTTCAGAACGAGAAGCGCCGCAGTAACGGCAAGGGAGATTGCGGCGATGCGAACAGGCGCACCATGCCCCAGATCAGTGTGTTCGTGGCTCATCTCATATCCCGACGGGGGCGCATAGCAACGGTAGACCGGCTATCAGTGATGATATTGCCAATCTACCAGCGGTGGCTGGATCGTCGGTCGCGCGGTTGCCGCCTCCCATACGGGCGGCAACGCAATCACTGACTCTTCCGGCTCATCACGCCGCGCGCGGCTTCGGCGATGGCTTGCGGAGTAAGGCCGAAATACTCGAGGAGCTCTTCCCAGGTGCCGCTCGTGCCGTAGCGGTCGCGCATGCCGATGAAGGCGAGCGGAACGGGGTTCTCTTCAGCGAGCGTTTCGGCGACGAGCCCGCTGAGGCCGCCGTGGACAAAGTGGTCCTCAGCTGTCACTATAGCGCCCGTCTCTCTCGCGGCGCCGAGCAGTGCCTCGCGGTCGATGGGACGCAGTGAGGAGGCGTTCAGCACTCGAGTGGCAATTCCCTCACCGGCCAGGATTTCGGCCGCGTCGAGCGCCGCCTTCACCAGCTCCCCGCAGGCGATAAGGGTGACGTCCGAGCCGTCACGCAACCGGTCCCAGCGTCCAAGCTGGAAACGATAGCCGGAGTCATCGTAAATCACCGGCGTCTTCGGGCGAAGCGTGCGCATGTAGAACGGCCCTTCAGTCCGCGCGGCGGTCTCGATCGCTTGCTCGGCCTCGACGACGTCTGCCGGAAAGATAACTCGGAACGTAGGAATCGAGAGCATCAGCGCGAGGTCCTCAATCGCTTCGGCCGAAGCGCCGTCCTCGCCTGTTACAACGCCACCGTGGCTGGCCACGAGCTTCACGTTGGTCTGCGGCTGCCCGACCGCCATACGAAGCTGGTCGAAGCAGTGGCCAGGCGCGAAGACGGCGAAGCTGCTGCAAAAGGCGATCTTGCCACAGGCCGCGAGCCCGGCCGAGACGCCGATCATGTTCTGCTCAGCGACGCCGACGGGGAAGAAGCGCTCAGGAAACTCCTGCCCGAATTTGACGGCGGAGGTCGAGTAGCCGAGGTCCGCATCTATACAAACGATGTCGAGACCCTCCCGACAAAGTCGGACGAGCGTCGGCCCGAGAGCAGTGCGGGTGGCCTCGCTGCGGGCGGTCCGGACCATCAGTCAGCCAACTCCTTAAGGGCCTGCTCGAGCTGTTCCGGCGAAGGCGCCTTGCCGTGGAAGTCCGGGTTGTTCTCCATGAAGCTGACGCCTTTGCCCTTGATCGTCTCGCAGACCACTACGGATGGCCCGCCGGTGTGGGTCTTCGCAGCCTCAAGCGCTCGGATGATGGCCTCGAAGTCGTGGCCGTCGATATGCTGGGTGCTCCAGCCGAACGCTTTCCATTTATCCTCGAGCGGCTCCAGGTTCATGATGTTCGCCGTGTGACCGTCCTTCAGCACCCAGCCGCCCGGGCGCTGAGGGCGGCTGCCGTTGCCATCCGGAAATCGCTGGTAATCTGAAAAGCCGTCGTTCTGAATATGATTGCGGTCGACGATCGCGATCAGGTTCTCGGCGCGATGATGGGCCGAAGCCATCGCCGCCTCCCACGTTTGCCCTTCCTGGCAGTCGCCGTCCGAGAGCAGGCAGAAGACGTGATAATCGCGGCCGTCCAGTCGCCCGGCCAGAGCGTGGCCCAGCGAGAACGAGAGTCCCATGCCGAGCGCGCCGGCCGACATCTCGACGCCCGGCGGCTTCTGCATGATGGTGTGTCCCTGGAGCTTACCGCCGAGCTTCCGGAAAGTCATGAGGTCTTCGACCGGGAAGTATCCCGCCTCCGCCATCGTCGAGTAGACCATCGGCGTGGCGTGGCCCTTGCTGACAATAAAACGGTCGCGGTCGGGCCAGAGCGGGTTCTGTGGGTCGTATCGCAGGACCCGGAAGTAGAGCGAGGTAGCGATTTCGACAGAGGAGAGAGAGCCGCCGGGGTGCCCGGAGTTGGCGTTGGCGGTCATCTGGACGATATGCCGCCGGATGCGTTTTGCGATGGACTTAAGTTCGTCGACGGAGACGGTCTGGGCGCGGGCCAAACAGGTACTCCTTCCGGTATGCCATTATACAGAATGACGTGCCGGTCCCGGAAACCGGCTGATTGCGGTCGTATAGCAACGCTATGCGGACCCGGTGCTATCATCGCCGCGTGATAATCGACTTCCACACACACATCTTCCCGCAGGAGGTTCGCGAGAACCGCGAGGAATACCTGAAGCGCGATCGGACGTTCGCCGAGATGTACGCGAACCCGAAGGCCAAGATCACGACGGCGGAAGAGCTGCTGCAGAGTATGGACGAGCACGGGGTCGACGTCAGCGTCGCGCTTGGGTTCGCCTGGCGAGAGCATGAGCTGTGTGTCCGCCACAACGATTACCTGCTGGAGGCGGCGGCGAAGAGCAAGGGGCGAATCGTAGCGTTCTGCACCGTGAACATGGCCGCGGACGAGGCGGCCGGAGAAATTGTTCGCTGCGCGAAGCTAGGCGCGAAGGGACTAGGCGAGCTTCGGCCCGAGAGCCAGGCATGGGACTTGAACGGCGAGCCGGGGGCACGACTGGGCGCGCTGGCAAAGGAACACCAGTTTGTGCTGCTCTTTCACGTCACCGAAATCGGCGGTCATGAGTACGCAGGGAAGAATGGCCTCCAGCTCGGCGCGTTCTACCGATTCGCGATGGAGCATCCCGATTTGGCCATCGTTGGCGCACACTTCGCGGGAGGGCTTCCCTTTGCGATGCCCGAGGCGCCGCAGGTCTCGCTGACGGCATTCGCGGACACAGCCGCGCGTCGCTTCCTGTACCCCGAGACGGTGTACCAAGATGCGGTATCGCGTTGGGGAACCGAGCGCATACTACTAGGCAGCGATTTCCCGCTCGTCTCGCAGAAGGCGCAGATCGAGGAGGTGCGCGCGAATGTAAGCGGAGAGCGCGAGCAGAGACTCGTATTAGGCGAAAACGCGGCTCGACTGCTGCGACTAGACACGGATGCCTGAGTCCCTACGTTTGTTCCTGGCAATCGAGCTGCCCGGCGAGGTGCGCGAGGCGC
>VBEI01000090.1 GCA_005882715.1 Chloroflexota bacterium
CGCTATAATGCTGGCGTCTGAATTACCGTGGCAGCGCCCCGGCCCGGGGCGCGCGGATCAGGAGCCGCTGCCGCATGAACTGTCCCCGCTGTCAGTCGTCGGCCGTTGAGGGCGCCGCCTTCTGCGAAGGCTGTGGCGTCCGGCTTGATCGCGGTTGCCCTTCGTGCGGCGCCGAGGCAAGCCCCTCCGCGAGGTTCTGCCGCAACTGCGGATCGCCGCTTCAGGCGGATGGCCGCGCCCCCGCCGCTTTCACGCCCTCGCACCTCGCGACGAAGATACTGGCCTCTCGGGCCTCACTCGAGGGCGAGCGAAAGCAGGTCACGGCGCTCTTCGCCGACCTGCGCGGCTCGATGGAACTGCTGGAAGGACTCGATCCCGAAGAGGCGCGACGGCTGATGGACCCGGCCGTGCAGCTGATGATGGACGCGGTCCACCGCTATGAGGGGACGGTGAACCACGTCCTGGGCGACGGCGTCATGGCCCTCTTCGGCGCACCCATCGCCCACGAGGACGCACCGCGCCGCGCCCTCTACGCCGCGCTGGCCATCCGCGATTCCATCTCCCGCTACGGCGAGCAGGTGCGTCGGGAGAAGGGCGCGGTCATCCAGGTGCGCGTGGGCGTCAACTCGGGCGAGGTCGTCGTCCGCTCCATCGGCAGCGACCTCAGGCTCGATTACTCGGCGGTCGGTCATGCCGTCGGCCTCGCCGCGCGTATGGAGAGCCTCGCCAATCCCAACACGGTGCTCGTGACTGGCGGCACGTACGCACTGACGGAGGACTACTTCCGCTGGTCGGCGCTGGGGCCTATCGCGGTGAAGGGGAGCAGCCAGCCCGTAGAGGCCTACGAGCTGCTCGGCGCCTCCGACGTGAGGACGCGGCTCCAGGCCGGTGCCCGCCGCGGTCTCACGCCCTTCATCGGCCGCTCTCGTGAGATGGACCATCTGAAGGAAAACCTGGAGCTCGCCAAGCGTGGCCACGGCCAGGTCGTGGGCGTCGTTGGCGACCCCGGCGTCGGCAAGTCGCGCCTCTTTCTTGAGTTGAAGGGGCTGGACCGCACGGGCGGCTGCCTCATCCTGGAAGCGTCGTCGGTCTCCTTCGGCAAGGCCACCGCCTATCTGCCGCTAATCGACGTCCTGCGCGGTTATTTCCGCATCGATGCCGAAGACGGCCCCGATGCGGTGCGCGAGAAGGTCATCGGCCGCCTGCTCGCCCTCGACGAGAGCCTTCGCGATACCGTGCCGCGCTTCCTCGATCTGCTGACGGAAGGGGACGAACAGGTTGCTGCCGAGGACGCCGACCACCGTCGCCGCTTGCGCACGGACGCGGTGAAGCGGCTCTTCTTTCGGGAGAGCGCCCGCCAGCCGCTCGTCATCATCTTCGAGGACCTGCACTGGGTGGACGGCGACACACTGGCCCTCCTGGGCGCGCTCATCGAAGGGTTGCCGACCTCGCGGGTGCTTCTGCTCACGAACTACCGGCCGGAGTTCTCGTCGCCATGGGCGGCGCGGGGCTACTTCAGCCTTCTGCGTCTGGACCCGCTGGAGGAGGAGAGCGCGGAAGAGCTTCTATCCGCACTGTTGGGGCCGGACGCGGCTCTCATGGAGCTGCGGTCGCTTCTCTTGCAGCGGGCCGGCGGCAACCCCTTCTTTACTGAGGAGCTGGTGCGCAGCCTCGTCGACCGAGGGGCGTTGGCCGGCCATCCTGGCGCATATCAGCCTGCTGGCGATATCAGCCGCCTGGAGCTACCGCCGACCGTCCAAGGCGTGCTGGCGGGGCGCATCGACCGGCTGGAGCCGGACGCCAAGCGCACGCTACAGACCGCCGCTGTGATCGGCAAAGACTTCATCCTACCTCTGCTGGAGCGGGTGAGCGACCTGTCGCCTGAGGGGCTGGCCACGGCGCTGGACGCCCTCAAGGACAGCGAGTTCATCTATGAGCAGGCGATCTACCCGGAGGTGGAGTACACGTTCAAGCACGCGCTAACGCAGGAGGTGGCCGCGCAGGGCCTCCTCGCCGAGCGCCGGCGGGCTTTGCACCGGCTCGTGGGAGAGGCGATCGAGGGGCTGTACGCGGACCGGCTCGACGAGTACGCGGGCGCCCTCGCCCACCACTTCGCGCAGAGCGACGACCAGGACAAGGCCGTTCGCTACCTGCACCTGGCGGGCGTCCGCGCCGGACGCCTGGGCGCCACGACCGAGGCGATGGCGCTCCTCGAGGATGCTCGCGTTCGCGCCCGGCAGCTACCGCAGACCAAAGAGCGCGATCGCGCGCGGCTGGAAATATTGAGCGCATTATTGGTACCGCTGCTCTTGCTTATGGAGAAGGGGTGGGAGGGCCGGCTGGAGGAGATAGATGAGGAGGCGATGGACGTCTCCGTGTCCCTGAACAGTTTCAGCGAGCTGGCGGCTTCGTTGAGTTACCGCGCCACCACGCTGGCTATGACTCAGGGACCGGCCGGCGCTCTCGCCTGCGTTAAGAAGCTGCGGACGCTGGCCGGGCGGCTTCCCGATGATGAATTGGCCTGGCACATCGGGTATGCCGAGGGGCTGGTTCAGTGGGTCCGCGGCGAGTTGCGCCCGGCGCTGCTCCAGACGAGAGAACTCCTGAAGAGAAAGGATATTGGCCGGTTCCCGGGCTGGGGCCTCACCGGGTTCTCCGCATTGGCAGCGCTCTGGTGGAGAGAAGCAAGCAGCCTCATCCGGCTCGGCGAGCTCGATGAGGTAGAACCGGTGCTGGCACGCCTCAAGGCACAGGTGGAGGAGGACGCGTCACCGAGGGCGTATGGGCTCTTGCGTATGACCGAGGGGTTTTATCTGCTCGCCCGCGGGCAGCGCGAAGCGGCGGCCCGGGCTGGAGCGGAGGCCGTGAGCTACTACGAGCAAGGCGGGTTCCGGCGCGCGACGGCATCGGCCCGCGTGATTCTGGCCAACGCGCTCATGGCGGGCGGCGGATTTAGCGAGGCCGTCGAACTCCTCACTGAGGCGCTGGAAACGCTGGATGCTCACGACTGGTTTTCCTCAGGCGTCTTGCTAGTCCGCGCCCGTGCGTACGCGGGCATCGGACTGGTACAGGAAGCGCGAAAGGACGCTGAGGGCGCGCTGGCCCTGACGCGGCAATTCGAGAACCGCGCAACCGAGGGCGAGGCACATCTTTCGATGGCCGTCGTCCACGCCGCTTCCGATCCGCCGGACTATGTCGTCGCCGAGGAAGAGTTCGCGCAGGCCGAGGAGTGCCTCCGCGAATGTGAGGTCCGCACTCCTCTGGTGCTGGCGTTGAGGCTGCACGGCGAGATGCGCTTGAGGATTGGGGACGCTGGCGGCGCGGAGCCGTTGCTGCGGGAGGCGCGGGACCTGTTCGCTTACATGGGCCGGAAGGACGACGTGGAAGCGATAGATGCGCTGCTCGAAAAGGCGCAGGCCGGGGAGTCTAAGGTTCAGAGGACGTAGAAGGTCTTGTCGGCGAATCGACTTCCGTGACCGGGAATCAACTGGGTCATGCGAGCTTCACCGCCAGCGCCACTCCTGGGTTCATCATCCACGCGACTTCTAGACCGCGTTCGGATGCCAGCTCGCGTGCGAATGCCTGAACATTCTCGCGCCAGTTCGGACCGGCGAACTCGCTCCAGTCCAAGTTCGGCTCCTCCGCCATCGATTGCACGAGCAGGAACCAGTTCGACATCGCGAGGACGCCACCCGCCCGGAGAAGCTCCAGCACCCGCCTGAAGTGCGGGGGCCTCACTGCGAACCACCCGTCATCGTGGACGAAGTCGTACGGCCCGTGGAGGCCGCTCAGGACCGCGTCGCTGTCCCCCGTAAGAACCTTTACGCGGCTTTCCAGGCCCGCCTCTTTCGCGAAGCCCTCCGCAAGCTCGGCGTGCTCAGGGAAGCGATCGATGGTCTCGACGGAGCCGCCGGGACCAGCCGCCTCCGCCAACCACAGCGCGCTGTAGCCAAGGCCGCAGCCGACTTCCAGAAGGCGCTTCGCCTGCATCGCCCGTACCATGTTCGCCAGGACGCGCATCTTGAGCGGGTCGGATGGGTAGACTCCGCACTCCTGAGCGCCGCCGGGTAGCCGGGCAGCGTGCGCCTCACGGTGGTCTTCGGAAGCCCGGCGCATGTACTCGAAACGGTCTTGTTGCAGCGAGTCCAAGAACGCGGCTGCGCGGCGCAGATCGGATATTGCAGTCACGCGCTCAGTATATCGAGGCGTTAGACCTGCGGTGAGACGGCGCCGTCTTTAGACGTCGAGGTTGCGGACCTGGTTGTAGTGGCTCTGGATGAAGGTCTTGCGGGGGGCCACTTCCTCGCCCATGAGCTGCGTGAAGATCGTGTCGGCGCGCATGGCGTCCTCAACGTTCACGCTGAGGACGGTGCGGATGTCCGGATCCATCGTGGTCTCCCAGAGCTGGTTCGGGTTCATCTCG
>VBEI01000091.1 GCA_005882715.1 Chloroflexota bacterium
CGAGCGAGGTCCTTGAGGAAATCGCGAATCCGGTCGGCTACGTCCCGCAGGCTTTCGCCTTCAGGGAATGGCATATCGACGCGGGCCGGTCGCTCGGCGTGGATGTGCTCCACCGGTGCTCCAGTCATCGTGCCGTAGTCGTACTCGCGAAGGCGGCGGTCGGGATGGATAGGGATACGCGCGCCGAACGCGATCTCGGCTGTCTCGATGGCGCGCCGCAGGTCGGAGCAAAAGACGGCGGCGATCTGTTCTACTTGTCGGCGTTCGCCAAGTTCGCTCGCCAACGCGCGGCCCCCGTCGGAGAGCAGCGGGTCACTCCAGCCGGAGGCGACGCCTGATTCGTTGTCGAGGCTGGTCGAGTGGAACTCGAAGATGATTTCGACGCTCATCGGGTACGGCCGACGGCGCGCGCCATGGCGGCGAGGGCATCGCGCGCGAATCGCTTCTGTATCGTTCTGGCGAGCGGGTAGTAGAGGTGAGTAAGCAGGTGGTTCGGACGCGAGAAAGCAAACTGCTCGTAGCGGACGGAATCGTCGGCGTGGTCCCAGATGACGGTGAAGCGCTCCTCGCCCTTTTCGGCGTGATCGCGGAGGGTCCCATAGGCGAAGCCGTATGTCTCGATCGGGCCTGTCTCGTCGATCACGTAGACGATGCGGCAGGCGTTCAGGTACGAGACACCCAGGATGCGGGCGAGTACGGCCACGTTGATGCCAGCTGAGATCGGGCCGCCGTGCGGGTGGACCTCGATCCAATCAGCATCGAACATCGCCCAGCGGTCGATTGCCTCTCGAGCCCTTCGGACAGCGGTTGGCCCCTTCGCGAGCTGCACCGAATGGCGGTCGATGGCGTAGCCGCGCGGCGGATCGCCGCGAGTTGCGCCGACCTCAGCGTAGCTGAACGGCGATTCGCGTTGGCGGTCCAAGAATTCGGCGATCGCCGAATCGCCGGGCTTAGTCAGGCTTATGAGTGGAGCCGTGACGTTCTCCGGGTTCGAGAGGCGGCATTCTGAAGCGCCGCGTTGGGGCGTAGCCTTGACCGCGGGCGTTCCATGTGACGATCTCGCCGTTTAGCACGGCGATTTGGTAACCGGCCGCCGTGCCGGATGCTACGCCCCCACGGGCGGGTTTGGGCGCGGCTTGGCTATTCGCCGCCGTGGTACTTGAAGGACAGCTTCACCTTCGCGCGGTAGGCGATGACCGCGCCTTCTTCGAGCTGCATGTCGAGCTCGACGATTTCGGCGATGCGGAGGTCGCGAAGGCTTCCGGAGGCCATCTTTACTGCGGCCGTAGCGGCGGCCTCCCAGGATTCGCTGCTGGTGCCGACGAGTTCAATAATCTTGTAGACGCTCTCGGGCATTGGGGCCTCCTTCTATCTGTGCAGATGGATTCGGCGGGATTGTACTTTATTCGAGGCGGGTTGTCTCCGCATGCTGGCGGGCGGACCTGTGCGCTGCTCCTTCCCCGTCTCCTTTCGGACGTTATGTTCCTCCTTCTTTGAGTCAAAGGGCTCCTTTCCGACCCACCCGCCAGGCAGGAAAAACTGTGGGACACCCTCAGACCACCGGCCTGCGGCGCCACAGAATGGCCCCATCACCGGAGTGTGTGGCGGCTCCGCTCGGTCGTTGGAGAGGCGGCCGCGCCTCCGCCCGGCCGCCTCCGCTCCTCCCGTCTGAGGCGGGCGGGACGAGTAGACTGGGGATGGGGACATGAGCGGGAAGGGGCGTTCGACATCTCCCGGCTTGATCCTTCGAGACGCCGCTGCGCCTCGGCCGGCCCCCCCCCCGGCCCCGAGGACGAGCGGATGCGATGCCAGCAAAAGAGGGGGCATGTTTAGGTTGTGTATAACGTCGAGGAAATTGTTGATAAGGGGCGATTTTTTACTTGACCAACTTGTTATCGGCCTGCTAATAGTCCCAGAATAAACGAGTCTATCTACCCGCCGGCATGAGCCCGCCCCGTTTTGGCCGGTCGGCGAACTTTATCCGCAGCAAAACGGAGGTCGCTTTATGCCCCTCAGTCGTCGCCTGCTTGAAAGGCTCCTCGCATCGATGCTCGTCGGAATTTTCGTCGCGCTTCTGCTGATAGCGGCCGGTCTCTTGCATGGCGATGGGCCCGGAGACCGCGTGGCCGCGGCGAAGTTTGCGGACCTCTCGAGTGAGAGGCTGGGCGGGGCGAACGGCGGCGATAGTTGCGAGCACGGCCAAGGTGAAGATTGTGGCAACGGCGGTCGATCCGGCGGGGAGCACGAGGGCGATTCGGGCGATCACGCCAACGGCAACGAAGGGAACGGGAGCGGCGGCAATGGAAACGGTGGCGACTCGGAGGACAAAGGGAACGGCGACTCCGACGGGGACCATCACGATGGCGATGATGAGGACAACGGCGAGGGAGAAGGACTCCCCACTGAACCTCGAGAGTGCCCGGCGCCGGGGTTCGTCATCGACTTCACGGGCTTTCCGGCAGGCACCATTATGGCGGAGCAATACGCGTCTCGCGGTGTGACGATAGGTGGCATCGCCAATCGGGACTTCCCGAGCGCGGTCGTCCTGTTCGACTCCGATGCGCCGCCGACGCATGACCCAGACCTGCACGTCAAACTCGGGAACATAGCCATCCTGCCGGTAAACCTGACGGACAGCAACCACGACGGGCTTGTCGACGACCCCGACGAGAACAACTACGGCGGCAAGCAAGTGTATGCGTTTGATGAGCCTGTGCACATCGGTTCGTTCCTTTTCATCGACAAGGACCACGGGACTCCGGACAAGGCGATCGCCTACGACGTCGGCGGTAATGTGCTAACGACCGCCTTGATTCCTGTTGCCGGGAACGGCTCGGTGCAGAGGATCGAGGTAAACGCCAGCAACGTGAGCCTCCTCGTCATCGATTACCGGGAGTCTGCCGCGCTGACAGGCATCGAAGTCAACTGCCAGCCCGGGCCCGGCGTGACGCCGACGCCCACACCTACCCCAACAGCGACTCAGGGCGGCGGCTCGGCAACGCCGACGCCAACATCGACCGGCGCGCCCGGCCCTTGTCCGACGCAGGGCTTCGTGCTCGATTTTTCGACGCTGCCGCCGGGCACAATCCTCGGTGAGCAGTTCGCATCGCTGGGCGTGCACATTTCGGGGATCGCGAACAGGGACTTTCCCGACGCGGTCGTGCTGTTCGATTCGAACGCGCCGCCGACGCATGACCCCGACCTGTTCGTCCATCTCGGCAATATTGCCCTGCTGCCGCTGAACCTGACGGATGGCAATCACGATGGGCTGGTGGATGATCCGGACGAGAACAATTATGGCGGGAAACAGATATACACGTTCGACCAGCCGGTGCATATCGGTTCGTTTCTTTTCATCGACAAGGATCACGGCACTCCGGACCATGCGTTCGCCTACGACGCTGGCGGGAACCTGATCAAGACCGCGCTAATACCCGTGGCCGGGAACGGCTCTGTGCAGGAGATCGAGGTGAACGCGGACAACGTCAGCAAGCTGGTGATCGACTACCGCGATTCAGCAGCTCTTACGCAAATAGAGGTCAATTGCGTGCCGGGGCCCACAGGAACGCCGACCGCCACGCCGACCGGCCCGGCGGAGACTCCTACGGCGACACCGACGGCAACTGCGACGCCTTCAGAGGAGACGGAGACGCCGACAGGACCGGCGGAGACGCCGACGCCGACGCCAACGGAGACGGGCGCAGAAACGCCGACGCCCACGCCGACGCCCACGCCGACGGAGACGCCGACAGGACCGGCAGAGACGCCGACGCCGACGCCAACGGAGACGGGCGCAGAAACGCCGACGCCCACGCCGACGGAGACGCCCACGCCGACTCCAACGGAAACGGAGACGCCTGCGGGCGAGACCGCGACACCGACGGTGCCGGCGGAAACGCCAACACCGACGCCGACGCCAACGGAGACGGGCGCCGAAACGCCCACGCCGACGCCTACGCCGACTGCCACAGAGGTGTCGGCGACGCCGACGGAAACGGGGACGCCTGCGGGCGAGACCGCGACGCCGACGGTGCCGGCGGAAACGCCGACGCCGACCCCAACGCCAACGGAGACAGGCGCCGAAACGCCCACGCCGACGCCAACGCCTACGGAGACAGGGGTAGAAACGCCGACGCCGACGCCCACGCCGACGGAGACGCCCACGGCAACGGAGACACCTGCGGGGGAGACGGCGACGCCAACGGTGCCAGTGGAAACGCCAACACCGACGCCAACGCCTACGGAGACAGGCGCAGAAACTCCCACGCCGACGCCAACCGCCACCCCGACGGCGACGGAGACGCTAATCGCCACGCCGACGGCGACGGCAGCGCTTGGTGCAACGGCGTCGCCCTCGGTGAGCGCTACGTCGGCGCCGACGGCGGTGCTACGAGTGGTGTCATCGC
>VBEI01000092.1 GCA_005882715.1 Chloroflexota bacterium
CGAAGCCTGCATCGAGGGCCTGCGCGACGGGACGATCGACTGCATCGCAACGGACCACGCGCCGCACGCCATCCAGGACAAGCTGTGCGAGTTCGACGCCGCCGCCTGTGGGATCAGCGGCCTCGAGACGGCGTTCGGCTTGGCGCTGACCGCGCTCCCACTCGAGGACACCGTCTGCGCACTGACGATCGGCCCGGTGCGTGCGCTCGGCCTCGACCGCCGCATCGACGGTCTTGGCACACTCACGGTTGGCGCCCCGGGCGATGTCGTGATCATCGACCCAGAGGCGGAGTGGACCGTCGAGCCGGAGGCGTTCGCGAGCAAGGGGAAGAACACCCCGTTGGCAGGGCGAACGCTTCACGGGCGGGTGGTCGCCACGATCTTCGGCGGAAGGATAGCGTTCGATGGCCGCTAAGGCCCTCCTCGTCCTCGAAGATGGTACCGTCTTTGAAGGTAAACCGTTCGGAGTCGCTGCTCGCTCTCACGGCGAGGTCGTCTTCTCGACGGCAATGACCGGCTACCAGGAGATGCTCACCGACCCCTCGTTCGCCGGCCAGGTGCTTGTCCTCACCCACCCGCTCGCCGGCAACTACGGCGTCAACCGCGAGTCGGTCGAATCGAAGCGCATACAGGTGCGCGGCCTGGCCGTCCATGAGGTGTGCGACATCCCATCCCACTGGGGTTCCGACATGACCTTGCATGAATACCTCGCCGCACAGGACATCCCCGGCATGGCTGGCATAGACACGCGAGCGTTGACGCGCCACTTGCGCTCCGCCGGCGTCATGATGGGCGCGATTACAAGCGATGAGACCACTGAGCAGGCGCTCGCGCGCTTGCGCTCCGTCCCCCGCTACGGCGACACGGACCTCGTGCGCGAGGTAAGCACCGAGGATCCGTACGAGTGGCCTCCCATCGTAGAGACGCCCCATCGGATACAGAACAAGGCAATCTCGCCGGAATCACAGGGACATGGCAGACAGCAACTTTCGTCGAAGACCTCGGGGCGTCTCCGCCACGTCGTCGTGGTGGACAGCGGTGTAAAGTACAACATCTTCCGCCTGCTGTCAGCCCGCGGCTGTCGCGTGACGGCGCTCCCTGCCATCACCTCGTCGGAGGAGGTCTTATCGCTAAAGCCCGACGGCATTGTCTTCTCTCCCGGCCCGGGCGACCCAGCGTTTCTCGATTACCAGGTCGCCACGATCAAGCAACTGATCGGCAAGGCGCCCATTCTCGGCATCTGCCTCGGGCACCAGGTGCTCGGGCGCGCCTTCGGGGCCGGCACCTTCAAGTTGAAGTTCGGCCACCGCGGCGCCAACCACCCCGTGAAGGATATCGCGACCGGCCGTGTCCACATCACTTCGCAGAACCACGGCTACGCGGTCGATCCCGACGGCCTCTCGAGCGAGTTCGAGGTTTCGCAGGTGCACCTTAATGACGGCACCTGCGAGGGCCTCCGCCACCGTACGGAGCCGGTGATCTCAATCCAGTACCACTCGGAAGCCTCGCCGGGCCCGCTCGACAACGTCTACATCTTCGACCGCTTCCTCGAAATGATCGAGCAGTTCCAGTCGACGGAAGGAAGTGTCGCCTGATGGCTGAGCCGGAGTACCGTCGCGCGACCGAGAAGGACGCCGCTGCCATCGCCGCCGTCGGCGCCGCCGTATGGGACGAGCTCGCGACAAACAGCGGCCTGCCCCAGCGCCCGACGAAGGACGGCGTCGCACAGCTACTTTCGTCGTACGGTGACCGCGGCGCGATGTTCGTCTCTGACAACGCCGGCGAGATCAGCGGTTTCGCCGCCCTCACTCCCGACCAAGACGACCCCGAGGAAGCGGTGATGGGCGTCTGGCTCCTGCGCGCCGTCCGCCGCAAGGGCGTTGGCCGCGAGCTAGCGCTCATGGCGACGGACTTCGCCCGCGCCGCCGGCTACCAGAAGCTGCGCGGCACCCTGCCCGAAGGCAACGAACCGGCCCTCTCCTTCTTCAGCGACATCGGCTCGCTCGCGCAGGTCGTTGGGCAGGGCATGGAGTACGAGCTGCCGCTTTGAGGGACGAAGCACCCAGCCTTGCAGAATATCCAGGCATTCGAACGATTTTCACCCACGAGTACATCGGCGAGTACTGCAGTTCGCGACGTCCAATCAAAGACACTTTTTGGGCTATTCTGTGCGCGAACGATCAGCACCTAGTCGGTTATAGAGCGCAAATCGACAGTCTCATCTCGGATGCTTTGAGGCGCGGACTGCTGGATGATGACGTGCGCGATAGGCTGCGCTCAACTCAATTCCAAACACGATCGAGCGCACTGGCGGAACTTGAAGCCGGGTATTTCCTAGCAAGTCGAGGTATCTCCTACACACCGCGCCCATCTGGCCGAACTGCGAGGACAGGGGATTTCGAATGTGTCACCAATCCGCCAGTTTTCGTTGAGGTCAAGGCGATCTACGACCGATCGGAAGAGCGAGCCGGATCACGGCTAAGTAGTAGCATTTGGGACATCACGCAGGAATGTCTCGAATCATCACCACAAAGTGTCCTTGTCTCGACGCGAGTGAAAACTCAGGCCGCTTTTTCGGAGAGGCACTTCCGGGCTTGGCTGAGGAAAACTCTTGACGGGATACATCCGCCCGCGGTGGTCGAGTATCGTAGCGAATCCGGACTTTCCTTAGAAATGCGAATGGAACATTCTCCTCTCAGCACGAAAGCGGCTGCTCAGATGCAGGGCGGGTTTGGCGGCTGGTCGAAGGACGATTTCTACATCAAAGCCAGTGTCACAAAGGCGTACGAACAGTTGCCAGACGACGGACGCCCTTCCTTGGTCATCCTACGAAGCTTTCAATACCTGCCTGTCACACATGATTCCTTCTTAGATGCCTTGTTTGGACACGAAGTGTTGAGTATCCCTCATGACGGCAGGGGAACTCTCTACCCCGATCGGGCTCGCAATACCCGAGAGCCGGACGGATTCTTCAGCCCCCGCAATCACAAGCGATGTGCTGCAGTAGGGCACCTGCGCGCAAACCGAGGCGAGACTGCCTTTGAATACGCCCTCACCCTGTACCACAATCCGTATGCCCGGAACCCTCTCGACGAAGACACCTTTACGCTTAGCGACATCAGGCAGTTGGTACCGCATGGTGGCCAAATGCGCTGGCTCGATGACGTCTAAGCCCTCCCGCGTGCTGATTATCGGCTCCGGTCCGATCGTCATCGGGCAGGCGGCCGAGTTCGACTACTCCGGTTCGCAGGCCTGCCGCTCGCTGCGAGAGGAGGGCGTGCACACCGTCCTCGTCAACTCGAACCCGGCGACGATCATGACCGACGAGGGGATCGCCGATACCATCTACATCGAGCCGCTCAACGTCGATATCATCTCCCGAATCATCGAGCGCGAGCGGACGGACGGACTACTGCCCACGCTCGGCGGGCAGACCGGCCTGAACCTCGCCGTCGCTCTCGCCGATTCCGGCGTGCTCGACCACTTCGGCGTGCGCTCTCTTGGCACGCCCATCGCGACGATCCGCGCGGCAGAGGACCGGAAACTCTTCCGCGACCTGCTTCTCAGCATCGGCGAGCCCGTGCCCGAGAGTGAGATCGTGACCGATCTCGATCAGGCGCGCTCGGTCGCGAAGCGAATCGGCCTGCCGGCGGTCGTGCGCCCGGCGTATACGCTCGGCGGAACGGGTGGAGGAATCGCGCACACGTTCGATGAGCTCGAGCACGTGGCGCGCGGCGGGCTCGCCGCCTCGCCGATCCGCCAGGTCCTGCTCGAGCGGTCTCTGCTCGGCTGGAAAGAGATCGAATATGAGGTGATGCGGGACGGCGCGGACAACTGCATCACCGTCTGCAACATGGAGAACATCGACCCGATGGGCGTCCACACCGGCGATAGCATCGTCGTCGCCCCCAGCCAGACACTCTCAGACAAGGAATACCAGATGCTGCGCTCGGCCTCGCTCAAGATCATCCGCGCGCTAGGCATCGAGGGCG
>VBEI01000093.1 GCA_005882715.1 Chloroflexota bacterium
CGAGGTAAACCCGCGCGTGTCGCGCAGCTCGGCGCTCGCCTCCAAGGCCACCGGCTACCCCATCGCGCGGGTTGCCGCAAAGATCGCGGTCGGCAAAACGCTCGACCAGATCCCGAATCGCGTGACCGGAAAGACAACGGCGGCCTTCGAGCCGGCGCTCGACTACGTCGTCGTCAAGATCCCGCGCTGGCCGTTCGACAAGTTCCCACTCGGCGAGCGCCGCACTGGCACGCAGATGAAGGCAACGGGGGAGGTGATGGCGATCGATCGCAGCTTCGAGGCGGCCCTCGGTAAAGCCGTGCGCTCCCTCGAGTTCGGCAGCCGCTCGCTGCTCTGGG
>VBEI01000128.1 GCA_005882715.1 Chloroflexota bacterium
CCTCATCGGCTGGGAGAAGGCCGCCGAGATCGCTTTCGGCGGGCGCACTCTCTCGGCCCAGCAAGCGCTCGAAGCCGGCCTCGTGAGCCAGGTCGTGGACCCCGATCAACTCATGCCAACAACTCGACAGCTCGCCGCCGAAATCGCCGCCAACGCCCCGCTCGCGGTGCAGGCCACAAAGCGTATGATGCGCCTCGGCCTCGAGGAGACGTTCGAGGCGAATGTGCACCACGTCTTCCTCCAGCTCCTTCCGCTCTTCGGCTCCAAGGACTTCCGAGAGGGCGTCCAGGCGTTCGTCGAGAAGCGTGAGCCTCAGTTCCAGGGCCGCTAGGTCGATCCTGACGACGGTTTCGTGACCCAACCCTCCACCCACTGGAACGCCGAGGTCTACGACCGCATCGGCACGCCCATGCGCCGCTGGGCGCAGGCCGTCATCGACGACCTGCACCTTGGCGGCGACGAGACTATCTTGGACGCGGGCTGCGGCTCCGGCTCGGTGACGTTCGACCTGCTCGAGCGTCTGCCGCGCGGCCGCATCTACGCCGTCGATAGTTCGCCCGACATGATCTCGAAAATCACGCAGGCCATCGAGGAGCGGGGCATTACAAACGTCATCCCCATCCGCGCGGATCTCACCGACTTCAAGCTGCCGGAGGAAGTGGACGTCGTCTTCTCGAACGCCGTCCTCCACTGGATCCCCGATGACAATGCGCTCTTCGGCTGCCTCCTCCGCACGGCGAAGCCCGGCGGCCGCTTCCGCGCTCAGTGCGGCGGCGGCGCGAACATCGCGCGACTCATGGCCGCCACGCACGCGGTCGAAGAACGCGAGCCCTATTCCCGGTATCTCGGTATGGCAGAGTTCCGGAAGTACCGCACGGCAGAAGAGGCGACGGCCGCCATGGAGCGCGCCGGCTGGACGGACGTGCGAGCGGAACTCTTCGACTCGCCCGTGCGCTTCGACAACACTGACGACGCCGCGCTTTACCTGCGGACAATCATCCTTCAGCGCCACGTCGCCGCCCTGCCGCCCGAGCACCAGCAGCCGTTCCTCGAGGCCGTCATCGCCGAGACGGTCCGCCGTTACGGCGAGCCGTTCACGGCGGACTACGTGCGCCTCGACCTTTGGGCGCGGAAGCCTTAGGGTTGGGCCCATGCCGGAATCCGTGCAATGACGTTCGCAAGCGGCGTGCTCACGCTCGAAGGAGCGCTAAATCTGCCGGAGCGAACGCCGGCTCCCGGGATCGTCGTCTGTCACCCGCACCCGATGTACGGCGGCGATATGCACAACAACGTTGTCGACGCCGTTTGCCAGACGGCGGCCGCGGACGGCATCGTCGCACTGCGCTTCAACTTTCGCGGCGCCGGCGGCAGCGAAGGAACCTACGACAACGGTGTCGGTGAACAGGACGACGTCGGAGCCGCCCTCGCGTATCTGCGCGAGCTGCCGGAGGTTGACGGAGCTCGCGTCGCGCTTGCCGGCTACTCCTTCGGCGCCGCTATCGCACTGCAGGCCGTGGACGAGCGGCTGAACGCTTTCATCGCAGTGTCGCTCCCGACGACGATGCCTCTCAAGGATGTGCGTGTCGCCTGCCCCGCGCTTTTCATCTCAGGCGACGAGGATGAATACTCGGATGCGGGCGAGTTGACCCGCTTGGTTCGCGGCCTCGGCTCGAAGGCGGAACTGAAGCTGCTTCCCGGCCTCGGCCACTTCTGGTTTGGCGTCGAGCGCGACCTTCAAGCGATCATCTCGCCGTTTCTCAGGGCGCATCTGCTTGGCGTCGCTTCGACGTAGAGCCTCCAACGCGCTACACTGGCTGCGCCGTGCTCGAAGACGAAAGCACTCCCGTGACGATCCTCGTACGCCGCAACGGCCCCTACCGCGTCTACGGCCCCGCGAAGCTGGTCGATCAAGACGGCAACGAGTTCGAAGTCCCGCCCGGCGACTGGTTCACCCTCTGCCGCTGCGGAGAGTCCGAGAACAAGCCTTTCTGCGATAGCACCCACAAGCAGATCGATTTCCGCCCGGAGACCTGCGTGCGGATGGAAGGCATCGCCTCGGCTGAAGACGCTTCTCGGTTATCCTGACGTACCCCGACCGAGCGAACGAACGCTACTAAAGTTCTCCCCAGCTCGACACCCGCTCCGCCGTCACGCTGATCACCGGCCGTCCTTCGAGGGCCATCTCAAGGTATTGCGGGTATTTCTCGCGTAGCGCCGTCAACGCCCGTCCGTGTTCCGGTCCGCGGTCGAGCACGGCCGCAGTCCCCTGAACAAGCACCCAAGCGAGGCGCGACCAGTCTTCGTCGTAGCGGTCGAGGACCAGCGCGACCCGCGGGTTCTCCTCGATGTTGCGCAGGCGCTTTAGCCGGAGCGAGCGCTTGGGCTTCTCGTCGATCGCGATATAGATGCGGCGGTTCAGGTAGGCGAAGCACACCGGAACGACGTGCGGACGTCCATTGGCATCCGCCGTAGCCAGATGAGCGACGCGCTGGGACTCGGTGAAGCGAACTTGATCATCCGAAAACATGGCGATCTAGCGCGGGCTACTAGGTGATTGTCAGGGGAACGTTCTTAGCGCAAAGCGGGCATTGCCCCGCCTGATACGAAGGCAAATCGACTGTCATGCAGGCGAAAAACGGCACGCCAAAATCAGCCGTTCCGCCGGTACGGTCGACCAGCACCGCGACACCGACTATGTCTCCCCCCATATCGCGCACGGCTGCGAGCACCTCACGGACGCTTCCCCCCGTGGTTAAGACGTCGTCCACTACCAGCACCCGCTCGCCGGGAGCGATCATGAATCCTCGCTGAAAGGCCCGGCCACCGCCGTTCAGCTGCTCGGCGAAGATGCTCCGGACGCGGAGGAGCCTCGCCACCTCGTAACTAATGATGATGCCGCCGGTTGTTGGACCAGCGATCAGCTCCGGAAGGAAGGGTCGCGCCCAATCGGCGATCATGCGACAGAGCGCTTCCGTCTGCGCCGGTTGTTCAAGCAGCCTGAACTTTTCGATGTATAAAGACGAGTGCTTGCCGGAAGTCAGCTGGAAGTGTCCGTCCAGCATCGCTGTGGCATCCCGGAGCAGCCGTTCCGCGTCTGTCGGCTCGCCGCCGGCTGTCATCTACTGCTCGGCCGAGGCCTTGTCCGCGATGCCGACAGAGTGGTTTGGGGCAAGGTCCAGCTCAGGCTCGCCGTGATGCCAGTAGGTGATCAGCGCTTTACCGACGATATTCTCCTTCGGCACCAGCCAGCCCTGACGAGAATCGCTGCTGTTCTGCCGGTTATCGCCCAGCACAAAATAGCAATCGTTCGAGCCGCACGTCTGGCGAGATTCAGCCGTGCCTGCCTTGGGCACTGTCCATGTGCACGTCTGCGTGCAGCCCGTGGTCCCTAGGATGTACGACTCCTTGAGAGCGGCGCCGTTGACCTTCACTTCGCTGCTCGCCTCGTTGATCTCCACCGTGTCCCCCGGCAGCCCGATTATGCGCTTAATGAAGTCGCGGTCAGGGCTTGTGGGCGCGCGGAAGACAATCACGTCGCCCCTGTCCGGTGCGCCCCAGAGGTAGTGGAGTGAGTCGTCTCCGGCATCGAAGAACGGGAGGAAGTTGAGGAAGCTGAGGTCTACCTGAGCATAGGTGAGCTTATTCACGATGAGATATTCGCCGTCCGAGAGGCTGGGGTCCATGCTGTGCCCTTCGACCTTGAAGTTCTGGAAGGAAGCGCGCACCGCGAGGAAGATCAGAGCCGCCAACAGCAGCGTCTCCGCAACCTCTCGAAACGTTACAAGCCAACGCCTCTGTCCGCGCGGGACAGCGATCGCTTCTTGCGCCAGCGAGCCCTCGACGCGCGCCACCGGACTCGAATGTGGTCGCGGGTAGGGTTGAGGGTACAAGGCCGGTTGTGGCTGTGCGGAGTACGGCGCCGCAGGGGGTGACTCCCACCATGTGGCGTCGTCCCAGGTGTCTCGGTGACCTGCCGGCAATGCAGATGGCGTCCATTCCGCCGCAATATCGTCGTTTCCGTCGGAGCGGCGCTGAGCTGTCGAGTGAGGTTCTTCCCAGGGCGTCAAAAGCGGGTCGAAATCGGGCTGAGAACCAGAATCTGCCTCAACACCGTCGCCCGCTGCATCCTCTTCTTCGTATGTCGTCATTCGTGCCGCTTCATTATAAGGCCGTATCGCTCACTCAGATAAGACGTAACCTTCGCACAGCTGTTTCGTTTTGTTAGCGATCTCTCCTGCCGAACCTAGGGCACGCAACTGTAACCCCGGATGAGTCGCCTGTAGAATGGCGCTAGGGGTGGGCGCCGACTTCGACGAACCGGACTTAATCGCCCGTAGCAGGCAGGGCGAGCTCGCAGCCTTCAACGTACTCGTCGAACGCTACCAGCGCCCTCTATACAACCTCTGCCTGCGCATGTTGGTATCTTCCGAAGCAGCCGAAGACGCCACCCAGGAAGCGTTCATCGCGGCGTATCGTGCGATCGATCGCTTCCGAGGAGGCGCCGCCGCGCCTGGCCGACCTGCGGGCTTCCGCGCGTGGCTGTTCCGCATCGGCGTCAACGCATGCTACGACGAACTGCGACGGCGTCGCGCACGCCCGGCGGCATCCCTCGACCAGCCCCGCGGCGAGAGCGGACGCGCGTGGGACATCGAGAATCCCGGTCCAGCGCTGGAGGAAATCGCGGAGACGGCCGAGCTAGGCAGGGCGATCCAAGAAGCGCTCAGGGTGCTGCCCACAGACCAGCGGCTGGCGATCGTCCTCTGTGACGTTCAGGGCCTCGACTACGCCGAAATCGCGCAGGTAATGGGCGTCTCTCTCGGCACGGTCAAGTCGCGCATTAACCGCGCCCGCTCCCGGCTGCGAGCCCTCCTCCTTTCCCGCGGGGAACTTTTGCCGTCTCGCTTCCGTCAAACTAGTGAGGACAGATGACCCATGCTCTGGCTCAGTAAGCACGCACGCCTCCGCAACAACCTCTCGCCGTATATCGACGGGCGCCTGACCGCGTCCCAGGCTACGGCGCTCAAGGCGCATCTTGCCGTGTGTGAGACCTGCAGCCGCGAACTCGACGAGCTTCGTGCGACGGCGACGGCCCTGAATGAGCTGCCCCAGGCGGAGGCACCTCGTTCCTTCGCGATCACGCCGGAAATGCTCGAGCGCAAGGCCGCGGCCGGGGCGCGACCCACCCCCGCGCTTGGCGTGGGAATGCGTCTTGCCGGCGCGGCTGTGGCAGTGGTGCTGGCTGTCGTCCTCGTCGGCGATCTCACGGTCGGTGGGGGCGGAGGCGCATCGCGGGAAGCCGGGAGCCAGCCTGCCGAGGAGTCGCGGCTAGCCCAGATCCCCGGCGCCACGGATACATCAAAGAGCGGCGAGTCCGGCGCCTATGCGCAGCCAAGCGGCAACGCCGACTCTTCGACCTCGCAATCGAATGCGCGTGCTGCAGCGCCGTGCGCGCCCGCCGGGGTGCCAGCGGCCACCGGTAGCGCCGCAGGCGGGGCAGCCGGCGGTGCCGGTGGCCCGGCAAGCGGGGGCGGTACCAGTGGCGGGAATGGCTCCATCGAGACTCCGGCCGGGACCGCACCGCCCGAGCCGGCACCAACCTCTACTCCGAGCCCCCAATCCCCCAATATTGCCGCGACCTGTGGCGACGCGTCCGGCAGCGTCGTGGCGCCAGTCGCGCCTACGACCGCCTCACCTAGCGCGGCTGACACTCGCCTCGGCGCGGCGGGTAACGCAGCGACGACTCCCGCCGCCTCCGAATCCAATGAGGATGGCGGTGCCTCAACCCTGCGTGTAGCGGAAATCGTGCTCGCAGCAACACTCCTCGCGATCATGTCAGGTATTGTGCTCGAAGCTGCTCTCAGGCGGCGACGGATTGCCTGAATACGGAACTTTATTGTCGAAACTCGCGCCTCTACGGTTAGATAATCCACCAAGGGCAGCAGGAGGCAGAAAATGAACATGCGCTATCTGGTCGGCACAATGGGGGTGCTGATTCTGGTCGGGGCGGCACTCGCGTGCGGAGGCGATGGCGGCGGCAAGCTCTCCGGCGTCCGCACACAAAAAGGTCTTTCCGTGGCAGCGCTCACCGAGGGTCTTACGGCGAGCCAGCCCAATACCTCCGGACGCGGAGCAGCCGTTCCTGCTGAGAAGCGGTCCGGCAATGGGACGGCTCAGTCGGCCACCGGCTACGATTCGAGCAACGCCGCTGGCATCGCCGGACCGAATGCTCGCATGCCGCTGCTGCAGCAGAGCAATGACGGAATCACCGTGCAGGGCTTCGGCTCCGCCAGCGCGGATGCCGACAGCGCGGTTGTGGAGTTCTACTTCAGTCGCAACGGACCCGGTACCGATACTGGTACGCGTCAAATAGAACCGGGCGTTAACGGTTCGGCCGGTGTGCCTGAGCCGGCCGCTCCCAATCTCCAAGAGGTTGCGCCGATCACCGAAGCGGACCTGCAGCCGGTCATCGATGCCATCGTTGGCGCGGGAGTCCCCCGCCAAGATGTCGAGTTCATCGGGCAGTCGTATTTCGACAAGTTCTCCAGCAGCGCGACCCTGCGCGCAAAGGTCGGCAACGTGGATGCTGTAGACGGTGTAGTCAAATCCAGCAATGATGCCGCCGCCGGCCTGGCAGGCGTCGTTCTCAACTCCACGAACGTTTCCTACACCGTCAAGGACTGCACGGCGCTGGAAGAGGCGGCGATGCGCGTCGCGGTGGAGGACGCGAAGGAGCGCTCGGCGGTGTTCGCGCGCTCGCTAGGGGTCGGCGTTGGCGCTGTCATTGGCGCATCCAATTACTCCTACTTCGGCGGCACGCCATGCGACCCGGGCGTCTACCCGGGCCCGTACCCGCTGGCCGGCATAGCCTACGCCCAGGGCCAGCCGCGCCAGGTACAGGTGATCGCCAATATCAGTGTTACCTACGCGATTCAATAGACATCGCCCGGTCCAATCCCGCCGATAGGGCGCCTATTCCTCTGGGCGCCCTGCTCGATCTGTGCGGAATTGCCGGACGACCGATCTTCTGAAAAGAAGCGGGCCCGCGCTAGAGAGCGCGGGCCACTTCAAGGAGGAAGCGTTATGCCCTATGCGGTTGTCGTAGTTCCGTTACGGCTAGTTCTTGTTCAGGCCGCCGTCTTGTCCCTGTGGTTCGTTAGGATTGGCGTTGCCGTTCGGGTCACCATTGGGGTTTCCGTTGCCGCCGGCGTTGCTGCCCGTACCGTTGTTTCCCTGACCTTGACCGGGGTTGCTTGCGTCCTCATGGCCGGCATCGTTGCCGTGGCCGTTGTTGGCGTCCTCGCCCTGCTGGCCAGCCGCGCAGTCGCCACTGGCGCTCTCACCGGTCGCGCCATGATTACCTTCTCCCTGGCCGGGGTTGTCCGTATCGTCATGGTTGGGATCGTTGCCGTGGCCGTTGTTCGCGTCCGCACAACCCTCGCCTGCCTGGTTCGCCGTTGCGCCCTCATCTGCGCCTTTGCTGCATGACTGCTTTTGGTGCGCATCCTCGGCGTTTTGCGCTTTGTCCAGGCTGTTGCCGCTGCCTTCAAAGGCGTTCGGGTTCGCGCAGTCGCGCCCCCGGTCAGACGCGGAGCTCTCGCCGATGCCGCCGTGAGGAGCATCACTATCGCTGCTGACGCCGACCGCCGATAGGACATCGCCCGCGGGGTCTGGTCCGCCCAGAGCTGCGGAAGCGCCGGCCGCTCCGCTGATTAAGATCAAAAAGGCGGCGACCGCCGCAGCCACGGTTGCCCACGCCGGTGCGAGACGGGCGGCAGCCAGCGGTCCCGATCTGACCGGCGCTGATTCGAGACCATTGAGCATCGCCCGGCGGCCGCGCTCGAACGCCGCTGTTGAAGGCTGGACCGGCTCGCCCGCTGCCATCGCTTGCCAGGCCTCGAGGCGCGGCCGAAGCTCGCCGACGTGCGAGGGATGTCGCTTAAGGCACTCCTCTACTGGGGCGCCGCGCTCCATCTCTGCAATGCAATCGGCGAGCGCTTTCGATACTGCTCTGTTCATTTCGCCTCAGCCTTTATCAAATCGATGCTCATTTCAATCTGTTTATCGCTGCTTGGAATAGAATTCGTCGGATGCGGCTGGAATGGTTCTCTGCACTAGCGTAGCCTACGTCGCAGAGAGTTCAAGGCGCGGGCTTGAAGCGAATAGACGGCCGCGGGCTCCTTCCTCACGATCGCGCCGATCTCTTTGGCGTCCATCCCGAGGAAGAACTTTAGAATCAGCACTTCTCGCTGGGCTTGCGGAAGTTCTGCCAGAGCTTCTCGCAAGTCCATGCGCTCGGCTACGGCACCAGGGTCCGCCTCCAACGGGCCTTCCGGTTCTCTCCGCCTGGCGGTCTGGCCAAACAGGCGGGCTGGCAGCTCGGTAATCGTACTTAGAGCGACGACGCGATGCCTCAGAGTCGTGCGGTGATAACTGCTGACGTTGTTCTGAGCGATTCGGTACAGCCAGGCGAGCAACGGCTGCCCGCGATACTGGTACGCGCCGATTCCCTTCACGGCGCCGAGAAACACCGAAGATGCTAGGTCCTCAGCCACATGCGGGTCGAACACCCGGGCGTGGATGTAGCGATATATCTGTACGTAATGACGGGCGTAGATCTCGTCCCATGCCTTCGACGAACGCTCTTTGGCGCGCGCCACCAGCTCGGCTTCGTAATCGCTGGCCACGGTGAAAGTCAGGGAGACAGCGGGATCGTTGTGCATGTCATAGAAAGCGACGCCCTAATATCTGTAACGTTACTGACCGCCATTCGAGGCCGCCCGCGATTTCCGGATTGTCTCTTGACCCCTCGCCTGTTTGGGGCCTACCTTCGATCCATGTCCGTCCTGAGCGATCGAGATATCAAGCAGCAGCTCGCCGGTGGCCGCATAGTGATCGAGCCGCTGGACCACGATGCTATTCAGCCCGCATCGGTCGACCTCCGCCTCGACCGCGCCTTTCGCGTTTTCAACGTGACTACCCGCCCATACGTCGACGTGCGAGAGACAGTAGATGAGCTCACCGCGCTGGTCACGATAGCAGCGGGCGAGCCCTTCGTCGTTCAACCGGGCGTTTTCTGCCTCGCGACTACACTGGAGACGATTACCCTGCCGAACGACATAGTTGCGCGGGTGGACGGCAGGTCTTCGTTGGGTAGACTCGGCCTCCTTGTGCACGCGACGGCCGGTTACGTCGACCCGGGTTGGATCGGCAAGCTAACGCTCGAGCTTTCCAACCAGTCCCAGATGCCAATCGCCCTCTACTACGGAATGCGCGTTGCGCAGATCAGCTTCCTTAGCCTGTCCTCGCCGGTGGATCGACCGTACGGCACACCCGGCCTCGGCTCTAAGTACCAGGGTCAGACCGGGCCTACTCCCTCGCGCATCTCCAGGGATCCGCACGCCGGCGATACGGCGGGGGCCTAAGCCTGTTCGGCCCATCCGGGAGCGATAGGATTCTAAGAGCTTCTGGACAAGTCCGGGTGGCCGCCCTAAGATGTACGCGTTTACAGCAAGCGAGGAGGGCACGCTATGGCTGACTACCCGGTGATCTTCGAGGTTACTCGCCCGGCGAAGTTCGAACGACCACAGGTACTCATTCGCATCGTCGCGTACTTCTTGTTATCCCTCGTAATGAGCCTCGTCTATTGGGCTCTACCAATCGTCGCCGCGATCTGGGTCTCACAAAAGGGAAGCCAGCGGTACCTCGAGGAGGACGGCCCGAAGGTTACCGGCTGGCTGCGCTGGACGACGGCGCTATCGGCTTATGTGTACCTGCTGACTGATCGTTTTCCGTCCGACGAGGACGTATCCGTGCGGTACGACCTGCAGCCGATGGGAACCCCGAGCATCGGCTCGGCCTTGCTGCGGCTGATAACGAGCATTCCCAGCCTGATCGTCTTTACCATACTCAACTGGGTGGCTACGATCATCTGGTTCATCGCCGCCGTGATGGTACTCATCCAGGAGACGTACCCCGAGGGATTGTATGACTTCCAGTGCGGCGTTGTTCGCTGGCAGGCACGGCTGCTGGCTTATCACGCCTCGCTCGTGGGCGCTTACCCGCCGTTCGCGTTCGACACCGGGCCGCAGTCCGCTTCGCCACCCGCCGCCGCCGCGCCTTAGTTGTCAGGCGCAAGAACGACGACCGGTATCTCCCGCCTCGCCATCCGCCGGTACTCGTCATATCCGTAGTACAGCTCGACGGCTTGCCGCCAGAGCCGTTCTCGCTCGTCGCCGTCGGCTTTGTGGGCGACTACCGTCCTCACATCGCGGCCCACCTGGACTTCGGCCTTTGGCTGCGAGCGCAGGTTGAGCCACCACTCCGGGTGTTTGTCCGAGCCGCCGTTAGAGCCAATGATTATCATGTTCTTGCCGTCCGGTAAGTAGACGAGGGGGGTCGTCCGCTTGAGGCCGCTCGTACGCCCGGTGGTGGTGAGCAACAGAATCGGCAGCCGTCCGAAGCGCCCGCCGATGAGGCCGCCGGAGAGACGGTACCAGAACTCGTGGGTGCCCGATATCATGCGCATCATAGCTCTGGCGGGCATTGGAACCTCCTACGAACGCGAGCACATTCTACACCCGGCGGAGCGTGTGGTACCGTCATTTTCGTGAACGTAGCACCGGCCGCGGGATATCACCTGGCGCAGTACAACATCGCGCGCTTGGTCGCGCCTCTCGACGACCCGCGTATCGCGGACTTCGTGGCCAACCTCGACCGGGTCAACCGGCTGGGCGACTGCGCCCCCGGCTTCGTTTGGCGGCATCAGACCGAAGAGGGCAACTCCACCGCTGTGCGAGTGCGGGGCGATCCTCTCATCCTGGTGAACTTCTCGGTATGGGAAGACGCTGAGTCGCTGTTCGAGTTCACGTACCGCAGCGGCCATGCCGAAATGTACCGGCGCCGCCGGGAATGGTTTGAGCCGCCGAGCGAAGCGCATTTGGTGCTGTGGTGGATACCGGCCGGTCACGTTCCGACTATGGACGAGGCCGAGGACCGGCTGGACTACCTGCGGGCACGCGGGCCGACACCGAGGGCGTTTACCTTCAAGCAGCGGTTCTGCCCGCCGAGCTCCTTACTGAGGCGAGATTCGGGGCAACCTCAACTGGAGAGCCTTGACGGCTGCATCCTCGACCGGTGACTCTTAGCGAGTGCGCTCCGTACTCATCATCGCCGGCTCCGACTCAAGCGCGGGAGCGGGGATACAGGCCGATCTCAAGACTTGTGCCGCGCTTGGTGTCTACGGGATGACAGCTATAACGGCGCTGACGGCGCAGAACACCACCGGTGTGTCGGCGATTCACGAGGTGCCGCCGGATTTTGTCGGGGAACAGATCGACGCCGTAGTCGAGGACATCCGGCCTGACGCCGTGAAGACCGGAATGCTGGCGACCGCGGCAATAATAGAGATCGTGGTGGCGAAGATAAAAGAACATGCGCTGCCGTTTGTTGTCGTTGATCCAGTGATGGTGGCGAAGAGTGGTGACAGGCTACTGCGAGAGGATGCCTTGCTCGCGATTCGGAAGCTTTTGCCCCTGGCTGACGTGCTTACGCCGAATCTACCGGAGGCTGAAGACCTTCTGGGGCACGCCGTGAGGACGAACAAAGAGATGCGGGAGGCCGCGCGCGAGCTGCAGTCTCTAGGACCGAGGAACGTCGTGATAAAGGGCGGCCATCGAGAAGGAGAATCGGCGATCGACATCCTGTTTGACGCTCGCGACTTCCATGAATACGCCTCGCCGCGAATCGATACGACAAGCACCCATGGGACAGGCTGCAGCTTCTCATCGGCGATCGCAGCGTTCCTGGCGCGGCAGGAGACGGTGCCGGTAGCGGTGAAGCACGCAAAGGAGTACTTGACGGAGGCGCTGCGGCGGGCCGAGCCCATTGGGCACGGCCACGGGCCCGTGGACCACTTTTGGAGTTTACGCGGCGATTAAAGGCGGAACGCGTATGTCGAAAAACGGGAGAGGACGGACATCGGGCTGCGCCCGTTCGAAGAACGGGGCCTCTCGCCCTTCTTCGTGTGAAAGCTGAATATGATCCGCGTCGGGATTGTCGGCTCGCGATTCGCTGCGAACCTGCACGCGCTGGGGCTGCGGCAGGCGCCGGGCGCGGAGCTTATGGCGGCGGCATCGCCGAACGCCGAGGACGCCTGGGAGTTTCATCGGCGCTACGAGATACCGCATGTCTTCAAGGACTACAAGGACATGCTGGATAGTGGTTTCGTCGATGCCGTTACGGTCGCCTGTCCGAACGATCTCCACTGCGAGGTGACGCTCGCGGCGGCTGCGGCGGGTAAGCATGTGTTCGTCGACAAACCGATGGCGTTGAACCCGGCTGACTGTGACCGGATGATCGAGGCATGCCGCCGGGCCGGGGTGATCTTGATGTATGGGGAGAACCTCTGTTTCGCGCCGAAGTACGTGCGGGCGAAGGAGCTGGCGGACGAAGGCGCGCTCGGTGAGGTCTACTATGTGCGCCAGCTTGAATGCCACTTTGGTCCGCACTCGGACTGGTTTTGGGACGTGAAGCGCTCTGGAGGCGGGGTGCTGATGGACATGGGCTGCCATTCCATCGCCTTCTGCCGCTGGATCTTCGGCAACGCGCCGGTCGAGAACGTTTATGCCGATGCGGGGACGTTCGTCCACGGTGAGCGGACGCGCGGCGATGACCACTCGCTCGTCGTGATGCGGTTCGGCCGGACGGAGCGCCATCCACGCGGAGGCGTGGGCGTGGCGGAGAACTCCTGGGCGCGCGCGGGCGGGCTGGATGATCGCGCTGAAATCTTCGGTTCAGCGGGCATGACGGTGGCGGACATCGCTCGCGGGAACGCGCTAAACACCTATAGCGGTCCGGGCTACCGTTATCCGGGTGAGAAGGCGCCGCGGTCGCGCGGCTGGTCCTGGACTTCGTTTGAAGAGGCGTGGAGCTACGGCTTCCCGCAAGAAATGGCGCAATTCGTGGAGTGCATCGACGAGGGCAAGCAGCCGCCGCTGACCGGCGAAGACGGCCGCGCCGTGCTCGAGGTCATCTTCGCTGCGTACGAGTCAGCGCGGACGGGGCAGCGCGTCTCGCTGCCGTTCGAGAATGACGCGCGGCGCCCGATCGACCTGTGGCTGGGCGAATCGCGCTAGGTTAGGCTCGGTCGAGCGCGCGCTGCATCTCGGTCTCGTCGTACGCGCGCATCGTCTCGCTGTGGACGTTGCCGGCAGCCGCGATGTTGAAGAGGCCGGCGTTCATCGATTCTTCGTCCGGCGCCTCGATCACTGAGACGATGTCGTACTGGCCCTGTGTCCAGTAAGTCCCGATCGTCTTGAAGCCGCGCGCCTCGTTCGCCTTGCGAACCTCCGAAGCGCGCTTGACGGTGTCTTTGATGGACTTGAGGCCCTGGTCAGTGAATCGATAGAGGACGACGTAGCGGGGCATGGCGACCTCCCTTTCCCGCCTGCGGCGGGGCTAATACAAAAAGGTGCTACCAATTGTAGGCGTCGGGCTGGATTGTGCAAGCGTCGGCTTGAAGGCGATGTCAATGCAGCAGCAGGCGAGCGCTAGAATGAGCGTGTGAGCGTCGAAACCGCCCCGGAAGTCGAGTTCGCCCCGGCGGCCGCGGAAGACATGCCGGTCATTCGTGCGCAGCTAGAGCGCGAGCGGCTCGATACCGAGCGCCTCGAGCCCGACCAATTCATCACGATTCGAGAGGGCGAACGCATCATCGCGTGCGGCCGCATCAAGCCGTACGAGCAGACATACGAGCTTGGCAGCGTTTGGGTGGCCGAAGACCGTCGGGGACGGAGATTAGGCGAGCTGATCACCCGCGAGCTGGTTCGGCGCTTCCCCCAGGACGAGGTGTACCTGACCACCGACGCTGCTGTCGGCCTCCCGGCCTACTACGAGCGGCTCGGCTTTCTTCGAACGCGAATCTTGCCCGACGAACTGGTCGCCAAGATCAAGCGAGTCTGCGAAACCCTCAATCGAGACGCAGTCGGGATGGTGTACGACCGGCGGATCGAGAGACTACCGTCCCTCGCCGAGACGTTTAAGGCCAAGCATGTGCTGGAACGCTATCTCCCGCGCACGCCTCTTCAGCACAACCTTGCGCTCTCGAGAGAACTGGGCTGCGAAGCCTACGTCAAGCTGGAGAACCTGCAGCCGATCGGGGCCTTCAAGGTCCGCGGCGGCGTATACCTCGCTTCAACGCTGAGCAAGGAGGAGCGTGAGCGAGGGATCATCGGCGCGTCGACCGGGAACCACGGGCAGTCGCTCGCGTACGGGGCGAACCTCTTCGGCATTCGCTGCGTGATCGCGATGCCAGAGGAGGCGAACCCGATGAAGGTGGAATCGATGCGGGCCCTCGGCGCGGAGGTGAAATTTCACGGCAAGAACTTCGAGGAGGCGCGCCTGTGGGCGGAGGAGACGGCCCGCCAAAAGGGGATGCGCTACGTACATCACGTCAACACTCCGGAGCTCGTCGCCGGTGTCTCCACAATCTCGCTTGAGGTTGTCGAGGACTTGCCGGACGTGGATGTGATCATCACGCCGATCGGCGGCGGCAGCGCGGCCGTGGGGCACTGCCTGGTGGCGAAGGCGCTGCAACCGAGGGTGCAGGTGATCGGCGTGCAGGCGGAAGGCGCGCCAGCCGTCTACCACTCATGGCGAGAGCGCGAGCTTCAGACTGCGGGGATCGAGACCACGGCAGAGGGTCTGGCCACGGGGCAGGCCTATTACATCGCCGTAAAGACGTTCATCGAGCGCATGGACGACATGTTGCTGCTGAGCGACGAGGAGATGCGGCAAGCGGTCGTGCTCTTGCTGCGATCAGCGCACATCGTCGCCGAGGAATCAGGGGCGGCCTCGACCGCAGCGGCCGTGAAGCTTCGCGAACGCCTTGCGGACAAGAAGGTGGCGATCGTAGTAAGCGGTGGGAAC
>VBEI01000067.1 GCA_005882715.1 Chloroflexota bacterium
CGCCTTCCGCACTCCGCTCTCGGCCTGGCGGGACTTCGACTGTCCCACCAGTTCGAATCTTTTCACCCCGGAAACTGTCTCACTTTCTTGACACGGGACACAGCCGCATCAACGCGTGTAGGTCGGGTCTAGGATGTCGACCAGGCGCTTGTGCCTGCAGATCTCGAACTGCTCGCGCGAGTCCTTGTCGATGTGCGGGGAGCAGATCACGCAGAACTTCTCGATTGCTGAAGGGCCGCTAGGATAGAACGGAAAGGCCCGTCACCCGTACGGGACGGGCCCTCCGCGAACCTTGGAATCGGGCAGTCTGCGAGAGGTGTGGGCTGCCGCCACTGCTCCTCTGGCTGCGGCCTAACAGGGAGCGCAACCGTGCAACATTAAGGTCGGCCGCTTCTCATTAGGGCTTTTCGCCCAACCCTGTCCCGCCCTAGAGCTTGATCTCGATGTCGACGCCGGAGGGGAGCTGGAGGCGCATGAGCGCGTCCACGGTCTTCGAGGTCGGGTCGAGGATGTCGATCAGGCGCTTGTGTGTGCGGATCTCGAACTGCTCTCGCGAGTCCTTGTCGATGTGCGGGGAACGGATCACGCAGAATTTCTCGATCGCCGTCGGCAGCGGTATCGGGCCCGCCACCGCCGCCCCCGTCCGCTCCGCCGCCTCCACGATCTGCACCGCCGACTGGTCCAGAATGAGGTGTTCGAAGGCCCGGTCGCTCACGTGCCGGTCCCACGCGACGTGAGCCATTGCTTCAGCGACTCCTGGCTTTCTCCAGACCGCCTGCCGGCGAGCAGGCTCTCGATGCTAATGTCTTCGTCCAGCGCTTCCCAGTGAATCCCCTCTCCCCTGCCGATCAAGCGCCAATCATCGCGCTCCGCCGCCGTGCCGTGCAGAAGCCTCGGAAACCAGGCAAGAGGCACCGAGACCGATCGGCCATCGCTCAGCTCCACGCTCAGCGTGTCCTCGCTGACGGATAGACTCGCCGCGTTGGGGATATCCATCTCAACTCTCGAAGTAGTCATGCCATGCCTCCAGCAGTCTGCTTTGATTATCCACGACAATTCGCTCGATCCTTCTTAGTTCAGAGCGCGAAACCCGATGTTACGCTCCAGCCGAACGGGGTCTAGCCAGATCTTCGCTACACTGTTCTCTCGTTCAACGTGGACGTGAGGTGGCTCGCCCCGGTCACCAGAGTAGAAGAACAGCCGATAGGGGCCCGAGCGGAGAAGAGTGGGCATCTATTGAGCTACCCAGGTTCGGCCAGTACTTCGACAGCTGCTCAACCGCCATACCCCAATCCCTTCAGGTTCCAGCAGTCGCCTCGTCCAGCGGCCGCCCTTCTTAGAGCTTAATCTCGATATCCACACCCGAGGGGAGCTGGAGCCGCATGAGCGCGTCCACCGTCTTCGAGGTCGGGTCGAGGATGTCGATCAGGCGTTTGTGCGTGCGGATCTCGAACTGCTCTCGCGAGTCCTTGTCGATGTGCGGGGAACGGATCACGCAGAATTTCTCGATCGCCGTCGGCAGCGGTATCGGGCCCGCCACCGCCGCCCCCGTCCGCTCCGCCGCCTCCACAATCTGCACCGCCGACTGGTCCAGGATCCTGTGATCGAACGCCTTCAGCCGAATGCGTATCTTCTGGCGCGCCATTAGATGGTGAGTAGTGAACCGTGGTTAGTCCACAGGGAACTCGGCACCCGGCACTCGGCACTCGGCACCCGGCACTCGGCACTCGGCACCCGGCACTCGGCACTCGGCACCCGGCACTCAGCACTCAGCACTCGCGTCACCTCCGCACCGGCTGCCGCTGCTGCATCCGCCCGGCGATCTGTTCCTTTATAGACGCCGGCACTTCCTGGTAGTGGTCGAACTCCATCGTGTAGCTGGCGCGGCCCTGCGTGATCGAGCGCAGCGTCGTCGCGTAGCCAAACGTCTCGGCCAGCGGGATGTGCGCGGCTATCACCCGCAGGTGGCCCCGGTGGTCCACGTCCGTCACCTGCCCGCGCCGCGAGCTGATGTCGCCCAGGACGTCGCCGAAGAACTGGTCGGGCGTCGCCACCTCCACCTTCATCACCGGCTCCAGTATTACCGGCTTCGCGCGCTTCATCGCCTCCTGGATGCCCAGAGAGCCCGCCATCTTGAAGGCGATCTCCGAGGAGTCCACGGGGTGGTACTGCCCGTCCACCAGCGCGACTTTGATGTCGATCACGGGGTAGCCGGCGAGAATACCGGTCTCGAGCGCCTCGCGCACGCCCTGCTCGACGGCGGGGATGTACTCCCGCGGGATCGCGCCGCCGATGATCTTGTTCTCGAACTGGAATCCCTCCGAGTGCGGCAGCGGCTCGACTTCCAGGTGCACGACGCCGAACTGGCCGCGGCCGCCGGTCTGGCGGACGAACCTGCCTTCGGCACGAGCGGACGACGTGATCGTCTCCTTGAACGCGACCTCCGGCCGGCCGACGTGCGCATCGACGTTGAACTCCCGCAGCATCCGGTCGACGATGATCTCGAGGTGCAGCTCGCCCATGCCGGAAATGATCGTCTGGCCGGTCTCCTGGTCGTAGCGCGCCTTGAACGTCGGGTCCTCCTCCACCAGGCTCGTCAGGCTGTTTCCCATCCGCTCCTGGTCGTCCTTCGTCTTCGGCTCGATCGACACCGAAATGACCGGCTCCGGGAACTTTATCGCCTCCAAAACGATTGGAAACGAATCGTCCGAAAGCGTGTCCCCTGTGAACGTGTGCTTCAGCCCGACCGTCGCCGCGATCTGCCCCGCCGCGATGCTATCGATATCCTCTCGCCGGTTCGCATGCATCCTCAAAATCCGCCCGAGCCGCTCTCGTTGGCCACGTGTAGCGTTGTACAGCATCGCCCCCTGCTTCGCCACCCCCGAATACACCCGAAAGTACACCAACCGCCCGACATAAGGGTCCGCGACAACCTTAAACGCCAGCGCCGAAAACGGCTCGTCCTCCCGCGGCTCGCGGGTCATCGTTTCCCCATTTTTGGGATTCGTTCCCGTCACCGCAGGGACCTCGAAAGGTGATGGAAGATACTCGACGATCGCATCGAGAAGCGGGTGGATGCCCTTATTCCGCAGAGCTGCGCCGCACAGAATCGGGTTGACGAGCCCGGCGACGGTCGCGCGGCGGATTGCCATCTTCATCTCTTTGGGCGACACCGTGTGGTGCTCAACGTAGCTGATGAGCATCTGGTCGTCGACTTCCGCGATCGCCTCAAGCAATTCATCGCGGCGTCTCTTCGCCTCTTCCTGGTACTGCTCGGGGATCGGTTGCGGCTTAGGGGCTTCGTCGCCTTCGCCGAAGAACAAGGCGGTCTCCTCGACGAGGTCGATCACGCCCTGGAACGCGTCCTCCTGTCCCATCGGTATCTGAACGGGCACCGGACGGGCGACGAGACGTTCGCGGATCATTTCGACGGCGTTCCAGAAGTCGGCGCCGACGCGGTCCATCTTGTTGATGAAGCCGATGCGCGGAATGTGATAGCGGTCAGCCTGGCGCCAGACCGTCTCCGACTGGCTCTGCACGCCGGCCACCGCGTCGAAGACAACGACGCCTCCGTCCAGTACACGGAGGCTGCGTTCGACTTCAACTGTGAAGTCTACGTGGCCGGGGGTATCAACGATGTTGATCGTGAAGTCTTTCCAGTTCGTCGTCGTGGCTGCCGCGGTGATAGTAATGCCACGCTCTCGCTCCTGCGCCATCCAGTCCATGACGGCAGTGCCGGAGTCGACCTCCCCGATCTTGTAGGTGATCCCCGTGTAGTAGAGGATCCGCTCGGTGACGGTCGTCTTACCGGCATCGATATGCGCGATGATGCCTATGTTGCGTACCCGTTCATTGGGCACGCTTGTCTTCGTTGTGCTTGCTGTCTGAACCATCTCCCACTTCCCGGGGCGGGAACTAATTACCCATGGCCGTTGCGGGCTCGAGACTACCAACGGTAGTGAACGAAGGCCTTGTTCGCCTCCGCCATCTTGTGCGTGTCGTCCCGCTTCTTGATCGCTGAGCCCTGATCCCTGTAGGCATCGACCAGCTCTGCCGCGAGGCGGTCTGACATCGGCCGGCCGGCGCGTGACCGTGCGGCGCCGAGGAGCCAGCGCATCGCGAGCGAGACCTGGCGCGCCGGGCGGACCTCCAGCGGTATTTGGTAGGTCGCGCCACCCACTCGCCGGGGGCGGACCTCGAGCACCGGCATGACGTTGCGC
>VBEI01000052.1 GCA_005882715.1 Chloroflexota bacterium
TCCTCAGGAGCTTTCAAGAATGGACGCCCGAGGATGCCCCCTCCCGCCGAGTTACACGGTCGGGTAAACGGGCATGACGCCCCCGTGGGACTTAAACAAGGCCATGACCTGCTCGGTCAGCCTTGTCATGCCCAGGTCGCGGGCAGTGTCTACGGCCCGGCTGAGAAGCGAGTATGCCTTCTTTCGGTCGCCCGGCTGACGGCGCGCCAGGAGCATGCACGCGTAGTCGTGCTCTGTGTGCGCGACCCAAGGCCTGGCACCCATGTGTGTATTCATTCCCAGCGCGTCCTCGAAATGCCGCTCCGCGTCCTGCCAGCGTTGCATCGTGGCGGCGAGGAGGCCCAGGTAGCGCGACGCGGAGCCGTGGCAGGCGACCCCGACGCTAACAACGACGTTTCGCCGGCTGTAAGGAAGAAGGATCTGGTACAGGGGGTCGGCGCGGCGGGCATCGCCTAGGAAAGAGCAGACTTCGGATAGTAGTGTCACGCCGGTGAGCCAGACCTCGTCCTGAGGTAGGTCAGCGAAATCGTTGGCGGCCAGGTGCTCAAATTCGCGCCGCGCGTCCGTCTCCCGCCCGAGCTCGCGATAGAGATCGGCCAGCGTGCAGCGCGAAGCAGGCATTTTCGGATACTGCTGAACGAATGCCCTGAAAATGGGCTCCAATTCCTCGAGCCGCCCCTGTTCTCGCCGCACGGCAAACATCTGCGCCGCGAAGACCATCGCGGTGCCCGGAGCCTGCGCCCGTTGCCCAAAGTTGAGCGCCTCCCGGGCCAGCTGTTCGCCCTCCTCCAGCTGCCCTTCTAACAGCGCGCGCGAGGTTCGGGAGATGGCCGCGCGCCAGAGATAGTAGGGCTGTTGGAGCTCTTCTGCTTGGCGAGCCACTACCTCCATCTCCCCGTCGGCGCCGGGGATATCGCCGAGCTCCAACAGGTGGCTGTGGCGCAAGACGTGGGTCCATGACACCATCTCTCGGTCGCCCACCTCCTCAGCCAGGCGCAGGATCTCGGTCACGACGGCGAGGCGATCCTCGGCGCTGGCGGGGCCCCAGACATAGTGCTTGCTGAGGAGTGTGAATGCCAGCGCCGCCTTGTCCCCGACCCTTCGCGCCACCGCCTCGGCGTCCTGGCTCAGTGATAAGGCTCTCTCCCGCGACGCCGTTACGTTCAGCGCCGCCGCCAAGCGGCTCATCAGCCTGGCCCGGAGCGCGCTATCCTGATCGCCGAGGGCGCTCACGGCTTCCTGCTGGAGGCTGATCTCAACTTCGCTGATAGTTGTGAACGTGAACCAATGCCAAGCCAAACCCAAGGCGGCGCGGGCAAGGCCCTCGGCATGCCCCAACTCTCTGGCCAGGGCAGCCGCCTGCTGGAAGGTCTCGCTGGCCTTGGCGCGATCACCGGCCTTATCATGGGCCTCGCCCAGAGACAGTAACAGCTCGCAGCGCTGGGCTGCCTGGTTCCCTCGCGTCTCCGCGAGGTCGAGGGCGTCCAGCGCCATCTGATAAAGGCGGACCGCCTCTTCGTACGCCAGCTGCGACAGAGCGCTTTCCGCCGCCCGTGTAGCGTAGGAGGTTGCTTTAGCGACGTCACCCTGACCGGCTCCCGCGAAGAAGTGGTGCGCAAGCTCCGCCAGCCTTTGGAGATCAAGATCGGCACCCCAGAGAGCCTCGAGCGCTTTGCTAACTCGCCCGTGAAGCTGACGGCGCCTGGGAGCGGTCAGCCCCTGGTACAGCGTCTCCTGGATCAGGGGATGGGAGAAGGCGTAGCCCTCGACTCCTTCCCTGAGAACGTGAGCGGCTACCGCCTCATCGAGGAGGTCCAGGAGCGTGTCCTCGTCGCGCCCTGTGACTGCCGCCACCTTCGGCAGGGAGAGGTCGCGGCCGAGTACGGACGAGTAGGTGAGCACCCGATTCGCCTCTTCTCGCAGGCGGGCCAGCCGTCTGACTATCACCTGGCGCACGGTCTCCGGGATCGGCCATTCCCCCACTCCGGCCTTGGGGTTGGCGAGGTCGTGGCCCTGCTCCCGTAGATGCCGCACCAACTCCTCTGTGAAGAAGGGATTACCCTCAGCGGCGCTGAAGAGAGCATCGACGACATGGTCGGCAGCGGTTGAGCCGAGGACAGCCTCCATGAGCATGGCGGCTTCGTTGCGATCGAAGGGGCGCAGGGCCATGGTGTAGCTTAGTCCTTGGCGTGCCGTCTCTGTCATAAGGCCTCTGAGCGGATGCCGCGCGTCTACTTCAGTGTCACGGTAAGTACCCACGACCAGGAGAGGGGCCTCGCTCACGCGCCGAGACAGGTGCTGAAGGAGGAGCAACGTGGCCGCATCGGCCCAATGGAGGTCATCCAGGAAGAGCAGGAGTGGTTTTCGGCGAGCGGCTGTAAGCAAGAAGTCGCTAACAGCATCGAAGAGGCGATGGCGCTCAGCTTCGGGGCTCAGGGGCGGCGATTCGGAGATATCTGGAAGGAGCCGGCCGAGCTCGGGCAGCAGCTTGGACACGTAGGGGGCGCCTTCGCCCAGGTCCTCTCTGAGGTCTTCGATACCATGGCAGCGAAGATACTGGGTGAGCGCCTCGATAATGGGCAGGTAGGGTGGCATTCCTTCCGTCTCGTAGGCGTGGCCCGAGAGGACCGGCAGCCCGTGGTCCGTGGCGTCGATGGCCAGCTCGGAGACGAGGCGAGTCTTTCCGACACCGGGCTCGCCGGCCACCATCACCAGGCGCCCCTGGCCTCGGATCGCGGCTTCCAAGTGCCGTCGCAGTTGGGCGCTTTCCGGCTGGCGGCCCACGAAACGGGTTAGCCGTGGACTGACCGCTTCTTGCGGCCAGCGCACGTCGAATAGGGGCACGCGCTCTACGAAGCCCTTGATCGAGCGCTCGCCCAGTGCGGTGAACTGGAAACCAAGACTCCCGCGAACGAGAAGGCGTGTCACCTCCGAGACCAGCACGTGGCCGCCGGCGGCCTCCGATGCGATGCGCGCGGCCAGGTTGACATCGCTGCCGAAGAGGTCACCACCCTCAGCGACAGGCTCGCCCGTATGCACGCCGGCGCGCACTTCTAACTCCAGGTAACGCCCCTCGGCATGCTGGGCGGCTATGGCCCGCTGGAGCTCCACGGCGCACTCGACACCCCGGCGCGCCGAGGCGAAGGCGGCCATAAAGCCATCGCCTGTGCCTTTGATTACTCTGCCGTCGAAGCGCGCAAACTGCTGCCGAAGAATCCGGTCGTGGGCGCGGCGCAGGGCCTGGGCGGCATCTTCGCCCAGGCGGTCACCCAGTGCGGTAGACCCCACCAGGTCGGTGAACATAATTGTAATGGTGCCTTCAGGAAGATCCTGTACCATCTTGGGCAAACCAGTAGAGTGTCGGGGGCAAGTGTGCTCCTCCTGCCAAATAGAGTCAACGGCCTTGGTTCCTAGTCACGGGCGGTACCGGAGCCGAGATCCGTACGAGCGCCGCCACTACAACCATTCGCGCCAGCCCTCGGGGAGGGTGGCCTCCAGTGCGTCGTCGACGGGGACTTCGAGGGGGACGAGGACGCGGGCGAGCATGCCCCAGTGGCCGACGCAGAAGCTGAGCTCGAGCAGCTCGCGGTCGGAGAGCCAGCGCTTGAGCCCGCGGGCGAGCTCAGGGGCGTTCGGGGTGAGGTTCGCGGCGGCGTCGGTGTAGCGGACGACGGCGCGATCGAGGTCGGAGAAGTGATCGCTTTCGTCGTAGTTCTGGAGGGAGGCGATCTCGTCTTCGCTGAGGCCGGCCTGCTGGGCGATGCGGATGTGGTGCGCGAACTCGTACTCGCTGCCGCAGACCTGGGCGACGCGGAGGATGGCGATCTCGCGCAGTCGCGGCGAGAGCGTGAGGCCGCCGGCGAGGAGCGGTGTCGCCATGCGCAGCCAGCCGCGGAGGAGCTGCGGGTTGTGGGCCATTACCTTGAAGATGTTGAGGACGCCGATTTCGGGCATCGTCTGGGAGAGTCGTTCGTAGAGTTCGCGGAGCTCTTCGGAGTCGGGTTCGTCGACGAGGGGGATGACGGGCATTAGCGGGAAATGGGCAAGTGGA
>VBEI01000053.1 GCA_005882715.1 Chloroflexota bacterium
ATACGAACGCGGTGGGAAGAGTGGCCGCCGAGATTCTTCGCTCTGCCGACGGGGTAATGCCAGATTCATCGCTGATGGGGCCAATCGATTCTCGTTAATGCGTCGGGCTCAGAATGACATGATCGGAAGGAGGCGCGTATGGGTACCGCACGGACGGTAAGACGGATCGCGACTGGAGCGCTACTTGCGGCGGGAGTGGCCGCGCTGGCGGGCGGTTACGTGCTGCGGCGGCCGGTACCGCGGGCCAAGGGGAAGGTCTCGCTCAAGGGGCTTCGCGAGGGCGCGGAGATTATCCGCGACCGCTGGGGCGTGCCGCACATCTACGCCTCGAACTTGAATGACCTGGCGTTTGCGGTCGGCTATGCGCAGGCGCAGGACCGGCTGTGGCAACTGGAGATGAACCGTCGCGCGGCGGCGGGCACGCTGGCCGAGCTGCTCGGGGAGCAAGTGCTCGAGATCGACCGCATGACGCGCCGTATCGGCTTCCGGCGGGCGGCGGAGCGCGACTGGGCCGAAGCGGACCCTGTGGAGCGCGAGGTGCTGGAGGCTTATTCGGCGGGCGTCAACGCATTCGTTGCTCGAGCAAAGATGCCTCTCGAATTCACAATCCTGCGCACACGGCCGGCGCCCTGGCAGCCGGTCGACTCGCTCGCCTTCGGGCGGTTGTTCGGCTGGGCTCTGACGGGGAACTGGGACAGCGAGATCGTGCGTTCGTGGACGATCGAGCGCTTCGGTGCGGAGGTTATGGGCGAGCTAGATCCCAGCTATCCGGCCGGCGCGCCGGTGATCGTGCCTCCCGGGACGGAAGCGAAGGGCGCGCGGCCTGAGCTGCTGGAGGACTATCGCGAAGCAGCCGAGCTCGTCGGCGTCGCTGGGCGTGGCATGAGCAACAACTGGGCGGTCGACGGGACGAAGTCGGTAACGGGCAAGCCGCTGCTAGCGAGCGACCCCCACCTGTCGCTCTCGCTGCCCTCGATCTGGTGGGAGATGCACATCGACTCGCCGGAGATGAAGGCGGCTGGCGTCGGGCTGCCGGGGCTGCCGGCGGTGGTCATGGGCCACAACGAACGGATCGCCTGGGGCATGACGGCCGCGCTCGTGGACGGCGACGACTTGTTCGTCGAGCAGATCGACCCGGCGGACGCACCGCGCTACCGCCAGAACGGGAAGTGGTCGCGCGGCGAAGTGTTTCGCGAAGAAATCACCGTGCGGAAGCGTTCCGAGCAGGTCGTCGAGGAGGTGCTGGTGACGCGCCACGGGCCGATCATCAGCCCGGCGATCAAAGGAGAGCCACGGACGCTTTCGTTGAAGACCGTTGCGCTGGAGCCGGCGCACCAGGTGAAGGCAATGATGATGGTAATGGCGGCGCACAACTGGGAAGAGTTCCGCCAGGCGTTGAGCCAGTGGCCGTTTCCATCGCTGAACTTCGCGTACGCGGATATCGACGGCAATATCGGCTATCAGCTCGCCGGGCTCGTGCCGGTGCGGGGTAAGGGGCACGGGACGGTGCCGGCGCCCGGCTGGACCGAAGACTACGACTGGACGGGCTTCGTCCCGTTCGAGGAGCTTCCACATGCCTACAACCCGGAGACGCACTGGATCGCCAGCGCGAACAACAAGATCGCGGACGATGACTACCCGCATTTCTTGAGCGTCGAGAACGCCGACGGCTTCCGCCAGAAGCGCATCGTCGAGCTGCTGGAGGAGAAGGAGAAGCATTCCGCTGAGGACTTCGAGGCGATGCAGGTGGACCAACTGTCGCTCGCGGCGAAAGAGCTGGTGCCGCTGATCATTGCGCTTACCCCAGAGGACGAGTGGTGCCGGCGGGCGATCACGTTCCTGAAAGCGTGGGACTATCAGTTGTCGGCGGACAGCGCAGCGGCGTGCATCTATGAGGTGTTCTTCACGCACCTTGTGCGGCGGACGCTGGAGGAGAAGCTCGGATCGTGGTCGGACTTCTTTCTCGGGAAGGGTGTCCACATGCTGCGGCCGCATACGGTGTTCTTCCACGCCTCGCATTCGTGGCTGATGGAGAAGATGCGCGAGAAGCCACAGTGGTTCGCCCCGACGGGGGCCGGTCCCGGCGATGGCAAGAGTTGGACGGAGGCGATGGAAGAAGCGCTCGAGTCGGCGGTGGGGGAACTGCGCTCGCGACTCGGCGACGAAGTGTCACGTTGGCGGTGGGGCGGGCTGCACAAGCAGTACTTCCGACATCCGCTGGGCGAAGTGCGGGGGCTGGACCGCATTTTCAACCGCGGCGCGGTGCCGATGGGAGGCGATGCGAACACAGTGTGGCAGGCGGCCTACGTCCCGTATCACGGCTACGACGTCAACAGCTTTACGGCAAGCTGGCGGCAGATCATCGACCTCGCGGACTTCAACCGCAGCCGGGCGACTTTGCCGTCGGGGCAGTCGGGGCACCCGGGGAGCCGCCATTACGCCGACATGATTTCGCAGTGGAGGCGGGGCGAGTACCACCCGATGCTCTGGGACCGTGAGCAAGTGGAGGCGCAGGCTCGCGGGCGGCTGGATCTGAGCACCCAATAGATCGGGGGAAGTCTTTGCAGCCCGCGACGAAGTACGCAAAGAGCGGCGACGTTCACATCGCTTACCGGGTTTTTGGGGACGGCCCGCGCGATATCGTGCTGATCCCGGGGACGCTCTCGCATCTCGAACTCACCTGGGAAGTCCCATCCAACGAGCACCTGCTGAAAAGGCTCACCGCCTTCTCCCGGGTAATTGTCTTCGACAAACGCGGCCAGGGTCTCTCCGACCGGGTCGCCGAGCAAACTCTAGAGGAGCGGATTGGTGACGTTCGGGCGGTGATGGATGCGGCAGGCTCCGATCGCGCAACCATCTATGGATGGTCGGAAGGCGGCCCGATGTCGCTGATGTTCGCCGCCACCTACCCAGAGCGAACCTTAGCCCTGGTGCTGTACGGCACGTATGCGTCCGTAAAGAGCGAACCTTGGTCCTTAAGCCGCGAGCAAGGCGAGCAGATACTTAAGGAAGTGGAAGCTCACTGGGGCGAAGGCATCCTGCTCGCTGTCAATGCGCCGAGCGCGCTCGGGGACAAAGCCATGGTCCAACGGGTTGCCCAGCTCGAGCGGGCGTCGGCAAGCCCGGGCTCCATTGTCACCCTGATGCTAGCCAATTACGAGCTAGACGTCCGGCACCTCCTGCCTTCGGTCCGGGTGCCGACGCTGATTCTCCATCGCACGGGTGACGCGCTGGTGCCGGTCGCAGCGGGGCGCTACCTGGCCGAGCACATCCCGGGAGCGAGGTATGTCGAGATTCCCGGGATGGACCATCTTGTGCTTGATAACGCGACGCAGGATGTCATCGCCGATGAGATCGAGGAGTTCATGACCGGCGTAAGGCCGGCCCCCGAACCCGATCGCGTCCTGGCTACTGTGCTTTTCACCGATATCGTTGGGTCGACCGGTCATGCCTCGGCCATAGGCGACCGCAAGTGGGTGGACCTGCTCGAGGCCCACAACGAGCTGGCGAAGCGAGAGATCGGCCGGTTCCGGGGCCGTGCCGTCAAGAGCACCGGCGATGGCGTATTGGCGACGTTCGATGGTCCGGGTCGGGCGGTTCGTTGTGCACAGGCTATCTCTTCCGGCGTGAACGACCTAGGGATCAAGGTACGTGCTGG
>VBEI01000129.1 GCA_005882715.1 Chloroflexota bacterium
TCACACGCTACCAGCATCGAATATCAGGACCACTGCTCGATCGCATCGACATCTTCGTCGACGTGCCCCGCGTGGACTATGAGAAGCTGGCGGATGGGGTATCAGCGCAGGGCTCTCAAGAGGTTCGTTCGCGGGTTGAAGGCTGCCGGGAGATACAGCGGCTGCGATTCTCGGAGTCACGGCTGGCGGCGAATGCGGAGATGGGCCCCGTTGAGGTGCGCGAGTTTTGCCAGCTCTTCCTCGATGATGCAGCGAGGTCGCTTCTGCGCACGGCGGTGAACCAGCTGGCGCTTTCTGCGCGGGCGTTTCACCGGGTCTTGAAGGTGGCCCGAACTCTGGCGGACCTGGCGCATTGCGAGGTGATAACGTCTGCGCATGTAGCCGAGGCACTTCAATACAGACGGCGCGGCCAGGGCTGACTGCTTGGGCGTCCGCTGGGGATCCAAAGGGGCGTGCTAGACTCGGCCCATGGCAGCCGTTCCGCTGACGGACATCGAACCGCTGCAAAATGTCCTCTCGGCCCGACCGCTCGGGCTCTTCTCAGACATCGATGGGACGCTCTCGCCGATAGTCGAACGGCCTGAAGAAGCAACGGTCACACCGCGCTGCCGAAACCTACTGAAGCGCCTCACCGGCGAAGGTGTGAGGGTGGCGCTCATCACCGGACGCACGCTTGAAGTAGCGCGCTCGATGGTGAAGATCGATGAGGCCGCGTATGCGGCCAACCATGGGCTCGAATACTGGTTTAAGGGTAGGGTGGAGTGGGCGGAAGGAGTCGATGAGTATAGAGCTCTCGTCGAGCAGGTCCTGGCTGAGACGACTCAGCTTGAGGTCGCCGACGTTCAGGTGGAGAGGAAGGGTCCGGGTGTTGCTTTTCATTATCGACGGGCGCCCGACGCCGAGGCGGCACGAGCGGCGATACTGCACGCAATGCCGTTATCCACTGCGCGGCGCTTCAACGTGAGCGAAGGCCGCAAAGTGATCGAGCTACGCCCTGACGTTCAGGCTAACAAAGGCACTGCGACACGACTCGTCGCCGATCGGTTGGGGGTAAGGGGAATCATTTCTGTTGGCGACGACCGGACCGACGTCGATATGTTCGAAGCCGTCTCGGATTTGCGCTCGCGGGGCATCGAGGGATGTCGAGTGGCGGTACTCAGTGCTGAAACAGTGCCGGAACTGCTGTCGGCCGTGGACTACACGGTCGAGGGTGTAGAGGGAGTCGAGTGGCTACTGGGGGAGGTGCTCAAAGCTGTTGGCGGGAAATCGCCATGAGGTCGGCGAACTGGCGCTCCAGCCAGAATGTGATGTCCTCGTCCTGGATGAGTGCCTTTAGGGCGGCCGCCCTGCGTTTTCGTTCCTCAGCAGGCATATTGAGGGCCTCGTGAAGCGCGCGGACGGTCCCTTCGAGATCGGTAGGAGCAATTGGAATGCATTGCTCCGACAGCTGCTCAAAGGACCCAGCAAGCTCGGAGAGAATCAACACGCCGTCCCTTTCATTGACTAGCGGCCCCTCTTTGGAGACGAGGTTCATCCCATCGATGATAGGGTTTACCAGGAGTACGTCGTACAGTGACATTCCGGCGATCGCCTGCGCGTAGTTTTCTTCGTAGAAGACGCGAATTGGCTGCCATTCGAGGTCCCCGAAGTGGTCGTTGATGGAGTCGATAAGCTCGAAAATTTCGTCTGTGTATGTCTGATAGACGCCGAGTTCGCTTCGAGACGGAACGAGGAACTGTATAAACCCCACGTCTCGCCTCAGTTCGGGATGGCGCTCGAGCAGGAGCTCGTAGGAACGCAGCCCGCGAATGATATTCTTGCTGGGCTCAGAGCGGTCCACCCGCACGACCGTCTGCTGCTGCATGAGCGGCCTTAGACGTGCCTTATACTCTTCGACCTCGGGCGAGAGGGCGTATTCCTTCAGGCCGGCGGCGTCAACCGATATAGGGTAGGCGCGCACGCGGGTCGTGTGGCCGCGAAATCGCACCAAGCTTTTGGCGTAATCGATATCGACGCCATCGAGGAGCGCTTCGCAACAATGCAGAAAGTTCCGAGTATCGCCGATAGTTTGAAGACCGACGATGTCTGACGCGCAGAGGTCTTCATGGATGCGGCGGCGCATGAACTCCGGCAAGACCCCCCAGTAGCGCGGGCCGGGCCACGGGATATGCGTAAAGTGCAGGATCGTAGCTTCCGGCACCTCGCGACGGACCACGGCGGGCGCAAGATAGAGGTGGTAGTCCTGGAGGAGGACGTAAGGAGGTTCAAGCTGTTGCTTCGCTTCGTGGACGACGGCTTCGGCGATCGCTTCGTTTACCGGGATATAGCCACTTTCCCAGGCTTCGTACACTGCGCGTCCGATGTTCGGAGTGCGGGGCGTGTTCCACATGAAGTGCTGGACGAACCAGAGCAGCGGGTTGCAAAAAACATAGTAGTGACGCTGATAAGTGGACTGGGGGACGGTCACAAAGCGGACGTAGATCTGGTTGTCCGGCACGTTGAGAAGAGCGCCCTCTGCTCGCTCAGCGGCGAGACGGTCTCCGTCAGTCATGGCGGACGCCACCCATGTCGCCGGGACGAAACGGGCGGCTGACAAGAGCGCCGTCACCATGCCCCCGCTACCGCGATGGGCGACGAGCGAGCCATTGGCTTCGATGCGGTATTCCATTGGGCCGCGATTGCTAGCGATGATAAGGGGGCGACGCTCAAGGAGCTGTCCCGTGAGGGCTTCGAGGGAACGAAGCCTATCAGGTGAAGAACTGGATCCGTTGGAGATGGACATAACGGCTGTCGCGGGAAAAGGGCGCTTACTCAGCATCGCCGAGCGCGCCCAGGCTGTCAACTCGAGCTGCCTTGATAGGCGCCGTTCGTCGCCGCTATCATGAATGCGGTCGCCCCCGTAGCTCAGTCGGATAGAGCGCCGGCCTCCGGAGCCGGGTGCACAGGTTCGAGTCCTGTCGGGGGCGCCATTCCTTCGTTGCCCACGTACGAATTCGCGATTATGCGGCGCTCAGTTACGTTTCCCTGGACCCTGTTGGGCGACCAAAAAGCCTATCCTGTCGGCGCGTCGCTGCTCATCGGCTGGCGCCACGATTTTGTGGTTTTGCAACGTCTGCGTGACGGGGCAGATACTTATCGCGCAAGCGGCGCAAAAGAGGGTGCCTCAGCGCTGGCCGTGACGGTATGCCACTACGTAGGTAATCTGTTTGCGGAACCAGGTCCAGGGTGCGGTCCAGCGGACCTCTGATTGCGATTTCTCAGTCATTGAAAGCGGCAACCATCCGTGTTCGTGCGCCCGCCAAATGTCGTCGAGCATCTGTTGCACAGTAGGGTATTCGCGAAGAACACGCCGCCCCACCGTCCGCAACCACGTCTCGTCCTCTAGCACTGTTGTATCCATTGCGGATGAACCTGACCTAGGCGACGCGCTCTAGAATCTTGCGGTTAAGCGACGGGACGAACGGCTGAGCCGAGAATCGTTTCGGGCTTGCGCAGGCGGCAGTAATGAGCCGGCGTTGTTTCTGATGGTCGCGAAAGATGGCAAGGTGGCGCAGGATGCGTCTACGGCTCGCGGCATCAATTTGCCGATGATGACGGCTGCCTTCTGGTGCCTCCCAACATAGGACCTCTTCTGGCGCGATATTCAAGAGGTCAGCCAGCTCGCGTGGCGTCAGTCCGTGGCTGATCCGTAGTTTGCGAAGTTCTTCGGCTTCCATTCAGTACCTCCAGTGTTTATATCGCGTAAAGCAGCCGCGCCGAGCTATAAGGAACGTTGCCGTTCGGTTGAGGACTGCTTCATGGCGTAGAGAAGAAGGGCCGCTGATATCATGTACGGCGGACTGACGCGAAGCCATCTGACAGCCATTAAAGGACCCGCAATCGGCGATCCTTTAGCCTAGAAATCGTATCTCGAGCGAGCGATGGGACTCGAACCCGCGACCGGTCGCGTAGAATAGCGCTGGCGATGGCGACACTTGACGGACTCGAAGGAGAACTGCTCCGCATTGGCTCAACCTATAGCGGGAAGTGGACGTATGCGCTGACCGACATGAGCTCGGGCCAGAAGATCGGGCACCGGCAGGACGACGTCATGCCAACGGCTTCGTTGATAAAAGTACCGGTCCTCACGGCGCTATACCGCGCCGTGCACGAGGGACGGCTAAGGCTGACGGACCGCATCCGCTACGGAGACGAGCACCGCTGCCTCGGCTCAGGCGTGCTGAGCCGGTTGACGCCCGGCGTGGAGATGACGGTGCGCGACGCGGCCGTGCTGATGATCATCATCTCGGATAACAGCGCGACGAATATCGTGATTGACCTCGTTGGGCTTGACCAGGTGAACGAGACGATGCGCTGCTTCGGGCTGGGGCGAACGACCATCTTCCAGAGGCTGGGGGATACGAAGGCGGGCCTCGACGCGCGCAAGATGTCGGTGAGTACCGCCGGCGAGATGACACGGCTGCTCGAGCTGATCGCTCGACACGAAGCCGTGCCGCCGGAGGCGTCAGAGGACATGCTGCGCATCATGCGGCGGCAGGACTACCGGCACGAACTCTCGCGGCTGTTGCCGTGGAACGAGATGAACATGCTGGAGAACCACACGGAGAACTGGGTGGCGGAGAAGGGCGGCTCGTTCCTCAACGGTATCCGAACGTCGGGCGCGATCTTCAACGGCTCGCGCGGGAAATTCGTGATGTCGGTCTTCTGCGAGGGCGGTACGGGCCCGGGGACGGGACGTGAATCCGAAGGCAATCGCCTTAACGGCGAGCTGGGATACGCGGCCTGGCGGGCGCTGGCGGCGGGTTAATCCCGCCAGCCCACCGGTTCGTCGACCCCCATTAGGTCACGCACGCCCTTGCGAGCGGAGAAAAGCAAGTCCGTCAGGCGTGGCATGGATCATTTCGCCGAGACCTCCGCGGTGCACTCGAGTAACCAACCGAAGATCGACGGCATCCTCCCAGACCGGAAAGCGGGGACACGAGGTTCGCCAGGCTTCCATGACGTCGGCGTATGATCTTGGTTGCCTGGCGATCCATTCGACCAGGTCGGCTACAAGCGACGCGTTTTCGATTGTCCTGGGGTCCCAATTGGTAGACATGGACAGTTCCATGCTACTCCCTCCACCTCACCTCGTACACCCGCACGGGCTCCTCGCGAACCGCGCGAGCATTGTCATTCCATTGACTTCGTCTAACCGCTGACTTTTGTCTGGCCCCGAATTGTGCTCACGGCCAGCTTCACGCTGTCCCCCGGACTGACACCGACCTGGACGTCTTCCAGCTTGCCGTCGGGGCCGATGACAAAGTGACTGCGGTTGGTGATCAGCCTGCCCATGAAGCGCTTCTCGCCCCACACGCCGTACTTCACCGACACAGAATGGTCCTCGTCGGACAGGAGCGGGAACGGCAGCGAGTGCTTTGCCTTGAACGATTGGTGACTCTTCGCCCCTTGCCCGCTGACGCCCAGCACCACAGCGTTCTTGTCCTGGATGACTGCGAACTCGTCGCGGAAGCCGCACGCCTGCGCCGTACATCCTGGCGTGTTGTCGCGCGGGTAGAAGAAAAGAACGATACGTTTGCCGCGAAAATCGGCCAGCGAGACAGGATTCCCGTTCTCGTCAGGGAGCGTGAACTCGGGCGCCGGGTCGCCAACCTTCAGCGTTTGCATGCGGCGATCTCCTTTCGGCGCCCATCATAACGCCCGGAAAAAGCTCGCGCCTCGTCGCTAAGCGAAGCCCTTCCGGTACATCGTGACGACGACAGCGCCGCCCAGGCCGATGTTGTGCTGTAGCGCGACCTTTGCGCCCTTCACCTGGCGCTTGTCTGCCTGTCCCCTGAGCTGCCAGGTGAGCTCGGAGCACTGGGCTAAGCCGGTGGCGCCGAGGGGGTGGCCCTTCGAGATCACCCCGCCGGAAGGGTTGACGACCACTTTGCCACCGTAGGTGAAGGCCTCCTCCTCGACGAGTTTGTGGGCGGTACCTTCCTTCGCGAGGCCGAGCGCTTCGTAGGTGATCATCTCGTTGGCGGAGAAGCAGTCGTGAAGCTCGATAACGTCCACGTCGTCCGGGCCGAGACCCGTCTGTTCGTAGACGCGGTTGGCGGCGAGGCGGGTCATCTCGCTGCCGATGAGCTTGATGCTGCTTTTGCTGTCGAAGGTGTCGCCGGTGTCGGTGACCATCGTCTGGGCCAGGATCTCGATCGCCTTGTCCTGGAGGTTGTGCTTCTTGACGAAGTCCTCGCTGGCGAGCACCGCAGCGCCGGAGCCGTCGGATGTGGGGCAGCACTGGAGCTTGGTGAGCGGCTCGTGGACCATCGGCGCGGCGAGGATGTCCTCGATGGAGTACTCGTCCTGGAACTGCGAGTAGGGGTTGTTGACGGAGTGCTTGTGGTTCTTGTAGCCGATCTTGGCGAAATGGAGAGGCGTCGAACCGTATTTCTCCATGTGCTCGCGCCCAGCGTTGCCGAAGAGTTGCGCGGCCGGCGGGTGCGGCTCGAACCCGCGGAGCTGCACCATCGCATTCACGTGCTGGTCCATCGGGTTGATGCGGTCGGTGAAGGTCGCGCCGAGTGAGCCCTTCTGCATCTTCTCGAAGCCGAGTGCGAGGACGCAGTCAGCGAGGCCGCCTTCGACGAGCTGCTTGCCCATGAAGAGGGCGGTGGAGCCGGTGGAGCAGTTGTTGTTGACGTTATAGACGGGGATGCCGGTGAGGCCGAGCTGGTACACGGCGCGCTGACCGCAGGTGGATTCGCCGTAGACGTAGCCGACGACAGCCTGCTCGACTTCTGAGTAAGGGATTCCGGCGTCTTCGAGCGCCTTCATGCCGGCTTCCTTGGCCATGTCGGGGTAGTCCCAGGCCTTCGAGCCCGGCTTCTCGAACTTGGTCATTCCGACACCGATAACGTAGACTTTGCGACTCATGCTGCTCCTCTCGAGCTAACTCCATCTGGATGTCACGATGGCGTACGAATCTGACTATAACGTAAACGTCACCGCTGGTTCTAGTCAGACGTCCAGCCAACTCACCTCATCCTCCGATCATCTTGGAAGCACGCCCAACAGTGCCGTGAACGAGATCGCGAATGGCAAACTAAAGCCGGAAGCCGATCTGGGTCACCGAGATCGCGTTCAACACGCCCTCGCCGAACAAGGCGGGCTACGTGGCGTCCGAACAGACGAAAGCCAGCTTCCTGCCGCAAGCGTTGCCGAGGCTCAAGGACGCACAGCTGCCTGTTCTGGTACACGCTGCAGGAGAACGAGGATGTGGGTGGGTTTGCGCTGACAAGGAAGAACAAGACGACGCTACAAACGACGTACCTCCCGGCCTACCACACGTATCGCGACTTGGCGTATCCGCAGTAGAATCTGCAATACGTCTCGTGTTCGGGAAGGAGTCAGACGTGAAGGCTGCAGTATTTCACGGCGTGAACCAACGGCTTACTGTCGAAGATATAGACATCGGCACGCCCATGGCTCGTGAGATCATCGTGCGGACGGCTGCTTCGGGAGTTTGCCACAGCGACTTGCATTTCGTGGAAGGCCTATGGCCGTTTCCGCCGCCGGCGGTCCTCGGCCATGAGGCTGCAGGCGTCGTCGAAGAAGTTGGTGAGCAGGTGACCTATGTTAAGCCGGGCGATCACGTAATTGCTTGCCTTTCCGTGTTCTGCGGACACTGCGAGCAGTGCCTGACCGGCCATCCGAACCGATGCTTCAGCCCGGAGACCCGCCGTGCGCCGGACGACCCGCCAAGACTCTCTCAGAACGGCCAGCCAGTGAACCAGTTCATCAACATTTCTAGCTTCGCTGAGAAGATGCTCTTGCACGAAAACGCCGTCGTGAAGATCCGAGAGGACGTGCCCCTTGAAGCGGCGGCCCTAATTGGCTGCGGCGTCATGACAGGTGTCGGCGCTGCACTAAACACGGCTCGCGTCGAGCCGGGCTCAACGGTTGCGGTTTTCGGGGCTGGGGGAGTCGGGCTCGCGGCGATCCAAGGATCGCGTATCGCGGGTGCGCGCATGATCATCGCCGTCGACATCTCTGAGAGCAAGCTGGCGACCGCCAGGGAGCTGGGGGCGACGCACATTGTCGATGCCTCGTCCGGGGATCCGGTCACGAGGATTCGGGAGATGACGAACGGTGGCGCGGACTACGCCTTCGAGGCGATCGGCCTGAAAGCGGTGGCGGCGCAGGCGTTTGAGTGCCTGAACGTCGGCGGGACGGCGACCGTGATCGGGATGATCCCGATCGGGGAGAAGGTAGAGATCGATGCTCGGATGCTGCTCAGCGAGCGTAAGCTACAGGGCAGCATCATGGGTTCGAATCGCTTTCGGGTGGACATGCCACGCTACATCGACTTCTATCTTCAGGGACGGCTGAAATTGGATGAAATGATTACTCGCAAGGGCCATCTCGAGGACGTCAACGAGGCGTTTCGCGCGATGAAGGCAGGTGAGGTCGCGCGGACAGTCTTGACGTTCAACTGACGTTCGGGCGACGAAGCGGGGTCGCCCCTACGAGAACTGCTCGAAGAAGTCCGTTACGGCAGCGTTGAAGCCGGGCGCGTCCTCAATGTTGACGGCGTGACCCGTGTGCAGGTGGGCGACGGAAATGCCCGGAATCGCTTGCTCTGCAAACCGCGCCTGATCGCGGAAGCCTTCTTCTCTATCGCCGGCTACGAGGAGAGTCGGAACCTGATTCGTAGCCACGCGATCGCGGACTGATGAGTACGGGATCGTGTGGACGGCCGTCCGCGCGATGCCGACCGGATTGTGCAGTTCGTAATCTGCGATAAGGGCTTCCTTGGCTGCGTGCGGCAGCCGGCGACTGCGAGTGGGCCGAAAGGGATGGCTGTCGAGTGCGGCCCGGCCATCTTTTTCCAGTTGTTTGGCCTGCGCTTCCATTATTGGCATCACCCGCTTCGCCCAATCGCCGCCGGCGAGCGCCGAATTGGAGTTCGTGAAGACCTGCGCGGTAACGCGATCGGGATGGTCCAAGGAATAGCGGAGCGTCAGAGCAGCGCCGAGGGACTGACCGCAGACGAACCAGCGATCAGCACCCAATAACTCCCGGATCGCCTCAAATTCTTCGACGTAAGCGTCAGGCGAATAAGCGGCTGCATCGTCGGGAGTGGGCGAACGCGCGTGCCCGAACAACTCGATCACGACGGGGCGGAAGGACGTGCCTAGCGCCTGGAGGTTCAGGAGCCAATGGGCGCGGCTGGAAAGGAAGCCGTGGACTAGCAGCAGGTAGGGGCCTTGCTGCCCATGCACCTCAAAATATAGGAGCTGTTCGCGTCGAGTCAATCGACGAAGCCGTCAGCCACCGTTGAAACGCGCCTTGCGCTTTTCGCGGAAAGCGGCAATCCCCTCGCGCGCGTCGGGATGATGATCGGTGACAGCGGTTTTGGCCGCAATGTCATCCAGAGCGCCGGCGAACGACGTTTCCGCCGCATTGTAGATCGAGCGCTTGAGCATGCGCATCGCCACCTGCGGTCCTTCGGCCAGTTCTCGCGCGAGTTCGAGCGCGCGATCGAGCAGCCGGCCGGAGGGGACTGCTTCGTGGACGAGGCCGAGCTCCAATGCTTCTCTGCCGGTTACGATGCGGTTACGCATGAGGAAGTCCATCGCCTTGGCCACGCCGAGCAGCTGCACGAGCAGGTATTGTCCACCTTCGTCCGGCATCAGGCCGAAACGAAGCGTGCCGCTGCCAATACGGGCGTCCTCTGAAGCGATGCGGAAGTCGCAGGAAAGAGCCAGGGACATACCGGTCTGGATGGCGAAGCCGTTGATCGCGGCTATCGTGAGCTTGTCGAGGTCCCGAACGGTGGTGTTCAGCCGCTGCGAGATGGCGCGGAGGGCGGAATAAGTCCCGATGGGGTCAGCGTGCCCGCGGCCGATGTCTGGAACGAGCTGCTTGCCCGTGCTCCCGTCCAGCGGTCGGCCTGAGATATCGTCCCCCGCGGAGAAGGCCTTGCCGGAGCCGGTCAGGACGAGGACGCGAACGGCATCGTCCATCTGCGCTTCAGTAAGGACCTCGACGAGATCGCGCTTCATGCCCTGCGTCATGCCGTTGAGGCGGTCGGGCTGGTTGAACGTTATGAGCCCGATGCCCGGGTCGTGTAGCGCGACTTCGAAGCCGCGGAAGGTCCCGGTTTCCATCGCTGGCCTATTGACCGCTGAAGGTCGGTGTTCGCTTTTCGACGAAGGCGCGCGCTGCCTCCCGGTGGTCCTGGGTCGTGCCGGACAGCCGCATGTTCAGCGCCTCCTGTTCGAGGAGCGTCAGCAGATCGCTCGTCTCGGCGCGGTTCAGATTCTCTTTCATGCGGGCGTAAGCAAGCGCAGGGCCACTGGCGATGGTTGACGCGACCGCCATCGTCTCTTGCTCAAGATCGTCATGGGGCACCACTTTGCTGACCATTCCGATGCGCTCCGCCTCCGGGGCTTCCAGGACCTGGCCGGTGAAGTAAAGCAGGCGCGCCCGCTCGTTGCCGACTAGGCGCTGGAGGAAGTAGGAGCCGCCGAAATCGCCGCTGAAGCCGACGTTGCGAAAAACAGTCCCGAATTTTGCGCGGTCGGAGGCGATGCGGATGTCGCACGCGAGCGCGAGGCTAAGGCCGGCGCCGACAGCATGGCCATTGACCATCGCGATCGTCGGCTTCGGCATGGTGTGAAGCGTGTAGCTCGTCCTGCGCTGGGACTCCCGAAGCTCGTCGACGCCGTAGGCGAACGAGGCGGCCGGTGAGCGCTTGCCGTCAGACTCCCGCCCGCCCTGGGCTGCCATGTTCTTAACGTCGCCGCCGGCGCAGAAGGCTCGACCAGCGCCGGTAAGGACGACGCAGCGAACGGTGTTGTCCCAGCGCGACTCGTCTAGGTGTTGGGCCAGCAGCGGCATGAGATCGCCGCCCATGGCGTTCAGGCTGTCCGGGCGGTTGAGGGTGATGAGAGCGACACCGTTGACGCGCTTCTCAAAAATGACATCGGGCATGAGGCGCCTCCTTCTTTACACGGGCCCCCGAAGATCAGGGCCTTGCGACCAACTATCTTACAGCCTCAGACGGTCTTGGTGGATACGCCAACGGAGTACGGACCGGGTCGCTTGTCCGATGCGATTGACGGTGCGGGCAGTGATGACGTATTAGTCTTGCAGAAACCAGCCGGCCCATTCACGAGGGACGTTCCTTGAAGAAAGGCCGTACAGTCAGGCTACTCGCTGCCGCTCTCGTGGGCTACGCTATCGGTAGCTTTCCCACCGCCGACAGCGTGTCCCGCTATGCGACCAGGCACAACGGCGACGATGCCGCAGTGGACCTGCGGGTGGCAGGCTCACGAAATCCCGGAGCGCTTAATGCAGCCAAAGTCCTTGGGTGGAAGTGGGGGGCGTTTGTTCTTGCGGGTGATTTCGTCAAAGGAGTGCTCGCTTCACTCGCAGGAGGAGCTGTTGCCCGCGGTGATGGCTCGTACGCGGCGGGTAGCGGGGCGGTAATCGGGCATTGCGCGCCTGTCTGGAGCGGATTTCGCGGAGGGAAAGGGCTGGCAACAAGCGCCGGTACCGCGCTCGTTTGCTTTCCGGCCTACATGCCGATCGATGTGTCGCTGGCGGCTGCAACTCTAGCATTTTCCCGCGGCAGAGCGGGCACGGCCACATATGTTGCGTCCGCAGTGTTCATCACCGCCGCTGTTTACTGGTGGCTGCGCGGCAGGGGAAACGTCTGGGGGCCCAGACCCACGATAGGTCTGCCGCTGTACGCCCTGTCCACCAGCGCGATCATCGCTTATCGCTTTCTAACGGCGCCGCCTGCGACCACATCACAGGTGCATCTAGCCGAGATGAAAATGGAAACTGTTGAACCAGCAACAGCTGATGTCCCGTAATTCGCCGAGATGATTGGAAAGATTGGCGTCGTCATAGATTCCGCGGCTTATCTGCCGCAGTCAATCGTCGATAAGTACCTGCTGTTAGTGGCGCCACTGAGCGTCGAGCTGGATGGAGAGCGATACCTTGAGGGGGTCGACATAACGGCGGATGAGTTCTACGAGCGGCTGCCGTCGGCGAAGTTGGTCTCCACGTCGCAGCCTGCCGTCGGCCGCTTGATGGAACTCTATCGGCAGGCAGCCGAGACGGGTGCCGAGGAGGTCTTGTCAATCCATATCGGCTCCAGCATCTCCGGGACGGTGCAGTCGGCACGGCTGGCGTCTGAATCGTCTCCGGTTCCGGTAACAGTCGTGGACACGGGCCAGGCCTCCTTCGCGGAAGGGTTATGCGTTCTCGAAGGAATCCAGGCGCTGGTGGAAGGGAAGGGCGCGACAGATGCGGCAGTGTTGGTGGGAGCGGCGTCGAGGTCTGTTGGCAACACCTTCGTAGTGAAGGCGCTGGACTTGGCAAGACGGGGTGGGAGACTGGTAAGCGGCGAGGATGCGTCGGCCGGCATCCCCGTTCTGGTGCTAACGGGTGAAGGAATGAAAGTAGCGGGCACAGCCAAAACGTTGGAGGACGCCACTGACCTGATGGCGGGGCGGGTCGAGGAAGCAGCCCGGACAGTGGGCGACCGCCGGCTAAGAGTGGGCGTCGGGCATGGGGCAGCGCAAGAGATTGCAGCCGCCCTGCGGGCGCGGATCGCGGAAATTGAGGGGGTCGAGGAGGTCATCGAATACGTTGTCGGTCCCGCTGTTGGGGCTCACACCGGTGCTGGCACGGCCGGCGCGGTGTATCTCGCCCGGCCGGTCGTCCTTTAACCAGCGCAATTCGAGACTGGAGGGTTCGGGGTGAAATACAAGTACGACGTTGTCATTATCGGAGTGGGGTCGGCCGGAATGATCGCGGGCGAGGTGGCGGCCAAGATGGGCGTGAAGGCTGCACTGGCGGAGCGCCATCGGGTGGGAGGCGACTGCCTGTGGACGGGCTGCGTGCCCAGCAAAGCTCTCCTGGCCAGCGCCAAGGCTGCGCACACCATGCGCCATGCCGACAAATACGGTCTGGCACCGGCTGAGATCGAGCCCGGTACCGCCTCCGTCTGGCGACGAATCCGCGACATCCAGCAAGAGATAGCGGCGACCGATGACAACCCGGACAAGTATGCTGAGCTGGGAGTCGACTTGTTATGGGGCGATGCGGCGTTTGACGGTGAACACCGAATTCGAGTCGGCGAGCGCGTCCTCACGTCGAAGTACGCGCTCGTATGCACTGGTTCGCGCCCGGCGGCCCCAGCTCTCGAAGGCCTGGCCGAGACCGGCTACCTGACCAGCGAGAATATTTTCGAGCTGGAGCGCGCCCCCCGCTCGCTCATCATCATCGGCGGCGGGCCGATCGGTGTTGAGATGGCGCAGGCGATGAACCGCCTCGGCGTAAAGACGACTGTGCTTCAGCGAGCTGGGCGAATCCTGGAAAGGGATGAGCCCGCGTTGTCCGGGATTCTTCTCGAAAAGCTGCGAGGCGAGGGCGTCGACGTTCAGCTGAGTGCGGAGCTTATAAGCGCAGAACGCGAAGGCGGGGAAAAGGTGGTGCGCGGAAGGGTGGGAGGAGAGGACAAGGTATGGAGCGCTGAAGAAGTCCTGGTAGCCGCTGGGCGGACGCCGAACATCGACAGCCTAGGCCTCGAGTCGGTGGGGATAAAGACGGGGCCGCGCGGGATTGTCGTTGACGACAAGCTCCGCACGCGTGCCGGCTGGGTCTATGCCGCCGGGGACTGTGCCGGACGGTACCTGTTCACGCACAGCGCGGCCGCCGAGGCCGTCACCGCATTGCGGAATATGTTCTTCCCGGGGTCAGCCAGCGCTCCGGAAGTCGTCCCCTGGACTACATTTACGGATCCGGAGCTTGCTCACGTTGGACTGACCGCGGGCGAGGCCCGAAAGAAGCTCGGGAGGGACAACGTTCGCGTCTTCGAATGGGACCTGAGTCATTCCGATCGGGCGCGCGCCGAAGGGGCGACGGAAGGCCAGATCATTGCGGTTACTGATGCAAAGTTCAGGATTGTTGGCACGCACATTTTGGCGCCGGCGGCCGGCGAAATCATTTCGCAGTTTACGCTTGCCGTAAACAAGGAGATGCGACTGACACCTGATTTCGGTAATCTCGTTCAGGTCTATCCTACGTTCTCGACCAGCGTCTCGCAGCTCGCCGCGGAGGCGACCTACGGACAGCTCCAGAAGCCACTCCTTCAAGCGTTGCGCCGTATCAACGGCCTGCTTTCACGGAACTGAGCGGGCGAGGCGGACGTCAGTCGTGGTCACGAAGGCGGCCG
>VBEI01000150.1:0-4551 GCA_005882715.1 Chloroflexota bacterium
CGGCGAGGTCGGAGGGTGAGTCGATGTCCATCTGCGTCTCGAGCGTGCGCGGAAGCTCCGCGACAGTAAGACCCGCCTTCTCCTCAAGCGCCCGGGCGAGGGTGTTATCTCGATCAACGCTCTCAATCGCTTCGCTAACGCCCTCGCGGACCGGAAAGGCGACGAGATCGGACGAGAAGCGATTGTTGGTGAGCGCGCGGCCGGTTCCAAGAGCGCGCGCGATCCACTTGAGGCCATGGCTGTCTAAAAGCGGCATGCTTCCGCCGCCGAGGTAGACTGCGGATGCCAAGTTATACCGGCGGATTACGCTGGCGAGGCGGCGGCCGAAGTGAAAGGGGACGTCGTCGAGATCGACTTCGAGGCCTGGCAAGCCGGGCTGGTAGGCCTGGTCGCTGGCGATGATGGCGCGCTCGAAGGCGGCGCTCGAGAGGGCGGCCTCGATGGAATCGAGCGTGGCCGCGCGGCGGGCGGCGCCGACCATGTGCTCGACCGGTGTGGTGCCGAGGTCTCCGAGGAAGACGACCAGGGCAGGCTTTTGGGCCAAGGGATGGCCGCTTAGCAGGCGACGGGGTGTTCGATCGGCTGAACGCGAACGCGGGGCATCAGAATGTCGACTTCGCGGCGTCGGCAGAGCTCGGTGCCCGGGAAGAGGACCGAGGCGGTGCCAGAAGCAATCCCCAACCGAAGTGCCTCTTTCATGTCCCCGCCTTTGCTAAGGGTGAGAACGACGCCCGCGAGGAAGGCGTCCCCGGACCCTACGGCGCTGACGGCGCGCACGCGGGGGGCGACGCCGCGCAGGAACTGGCTGTCGGCGACGGCAAGCGCGCCCTCTCGGCCGCGCGTAACAACGACCTGGTTCACGCCGGAATCGTGCACCTGGCGGGCGCCGTTAAGCGTGGATTCTTCATCGTCGAGGTGGCGACCAAGAAGCCGCTCGAGCTCGCGTCGATTGCCCTTCAACATGTCCGGATGGGCCGCTGCACCGGCTGCCAGCGCAGCGCCGTCGGCGTCGAGGACCGTATGAGCACCCATTTCAGCAGCGAGCTCGATGAGATCCGTGTAAATGGTGGCGTCGAGCGGCGGCGGAATGCTGCCCGCGATGACGAGCCAGTCGCCGGGGTGAAGCCGTTTACGCAAACGGGTCTTTAGCTCGTCCAGGTACTTGGGGTCTGTCTCGGGGCCCGGGTCACTGAGAATCGTGTTCATATGACGCGATTCATCGAGGATGGTGATGTTTGTGCGCACTTCGCCTTTGGTGTGGAGGAAGTCGCAGGGAATGCCTTGCGAGTTGAGCGTCTGCTCGATGTAGCGCCCGAGGCCGCCGGGGGCGAAGCCCATCGCCAAGCTTTCACCGCCGAGCTCGTGGATTACGCGCGAGACGTTGATCCCCTTACCGCCGGGATCGGAGCGGACGGACTTCACGCGAATCGTGTCGCCCGCGACGAATTTGGGCAGGACCAGCGTGTGGTCGATGGCAGGGTTAAGCGTAACGGTAATTATCATTCCGGTTCAGGCAAAATCATGGCGTAGCCGCTGTCCTGCCGTCGATAGAGGAGGGCCAGCGTGTCTTTGTCGGCGTCCTGGAAGAGGAAGAAGTTGTGCCCCAGCAACTCCATCTGTCGAATCGCCTCGGCCTCCGTCATCGGCTTCATCGGAAAGCGCTTAATGCGTACGACACGACCCATTACGAGCTCAGCATCGGGCGGCATGGGTGGGCGAATTTCAGCTTCCTCTTCGATCGGGAGGCGTTCGTCCTTAGCGACGCGCCGTTCGCTGCGGAGCAACTTCGTCTCTTTGAAGCGCTTGACCTGCCGCGACAATGCTTCCGTGGCCATGTCGATGGCGGTCTGCATTTCGAAGCTGCGCTCTTCCGCCCGGAGATAGGTGCCGTTGGCGCTAACGGTAACCTGGACTACGAAGCGGCCTTCGCTACTCTTCGCCTCGCGCCGCACATCGACGATCGCATGGTCGGCAATCGGGAGATAGCGGGTGAGTTTGTTCAGGTGGTCTGAGGCGTACTCGCGGAACTGATCGCTGATAGTGAGATGCTGCCCGCGAAAGATTATGTCCATGCCCTCTTGCCCTCGATCACTGCGCCCGAGCGATACAATTGTAAGCCCCCTTTTTTGGGCCTTCAACAGTCGAAATGTTAGAGTTGCAGCCGCGATGGCGGTCGCCTCAATCTTCGCGTGCGAAGGTCAGCGCAAAGACCCGCGTGGCGCCTGCGTCGACAAGGACGCGCGCGCAAGCGTCCAGGGTGGCGCCGGTCGTGATCACGTCGTCGACAAGGAGAACGCCGCCCTGCGGGACGCGCTTTCCCGACTTGAAGACGCCGCTGACGTTGCGGCGGCGCTCGTCGCGATCGCTCAGCCGGTATTGCGGCGACGCACTGCGTGGCCGGATTAGGGCTCGCGGCGCCAACGGCACGGCCGTCAGACGCGAGAGCTCCTTCGCCAGTAGCTCCGACTGGTTGTAGCCGCGCTGGCGTCGACGGCTTCCGGCGAGGGGTACGGGGACGATGGAGTCGACGGGCGGGCTCCAGTCGACTAACCGCTCAGCCATAAGGACGGCCATCGGCGGAGCGATGGCCGAGAGGCCGCGGAACTTGAGGGCGTGGACGGCATCGCGCGCGGCGGCCTCGTAAACGAAGACTGAGCGTACGGCCGTGAAGCTCGAGCGACTTGCGCCGCAACGTCCGCAGGCGCGCCCCGGCGGTGGCTCGCCGGCGGGCTCTCGAATGGGCATCCAGCAAACCGGGCAGCGCGGAGGATCGGCCCTGGTGACTCTGGCGAGGCAGCTCTCGCAAATGAAGGCGCCGAAGCTTTCGCAGGAGACGCAACGAGGCGGGAAGACCAGGTCAAGTGTCCGGCCGAGAAGCCGCGCAGCGGGGGGCCGGTGCGCGCCAACCAGGCGCAACTCACTCACGAGCGGGGGAGTCCTGTTTGACCTGCGTCAGGCGGTCGATGGAGTCGAGCACGACGTTGCGGACGGCGGCGCGGTCGGGCATTTTGTCCAGCATGCCGTAAGTCGCCGCCCGCCCGGATGAAGCGACGCCATGGGTGGCAACGTGTTCGACGGCGCGCCTCAGCTCCGACAAGAAAGGCCCGACGACGTTCTCGTGGACCGGAGTGACCATGCAATGAAGGCTCGGAGGGAGTTGCTGCCGGTCGGGGTGCCAGCCGACCTCGTCCAGAGCATCGGCCACGGCGTAGATGTCCAGGGAATCGGAGGCAAAGGCGAAGACGCTAATATCGGGATCACCGAGGACTTGGAGTTGAGGGATGCCGTTGATCCCTTCAATCAAGGCAGCAGTCGCATCCATAATTACGCGCGCGAGGCGCGTGTAACCTTCGGCGCCGAGGAAATTCAGGACGGCCCAGGCCGCCGCAATCGCCCCTCCGGGACGGCTACCTGCGAGCGTCGGCGAGCCGTAGAGGCCGCCGGGCCAGTCGCTGACGGCGAAGAACTGGTGCCGGCGTAGATCGCGGTCCCGGTAGAGGACGACTGACGCGCCCCGGGCCGAGTACCCGTACTTGTGGAGGTCGGCGGAGATGGAGGTGACGCCGGACACGCGGAAGTCCCAGGGCGGAGCGGCGTAACCGAGTCGCTCGGTGAATGGCAGAAGGTAGGCGCCGAGGCAGGCGTCGACGTGGCAGAGGATGCCCCGTTCAGCGGCGAGAGCGGCGATCTCTTCGATCGGGTCGATTACGCCGAAGGGGTAGCAGGGCGCCGAGCCGGCGAGGAGCACCGTGTTTTCGGTGATCGCCCGCCGCATCGCGTCGACATCGGCCCGAAAGTCGTCTCTTAGCGGCGTATGGACGATATCGACATCGAGGTAATGGGCAGCCTTATCGAACGCGGGGTGGGCGGTGACCGGCACGACTATCTGAGGATGGGCAATCCCCTTCTCCGCGCGGGCCCAGTCGCGGGCTGTCTTGACGGCCATGAGGATGCTCTCGGTGCCTCCGGACGTCATGTTGCCAGCTGCTTCTGGGTGATGGAGGAGGTCGCCCGTCATCGAGATCACCTCTGACTCGAACTTCTTAAGGCTCTTGAAGGCGCCTGGGCCGAGGCCGTTGGTGTAAAAGGCGGTGTCGTCACCCGCGAAGTAGACGAGCGAGAAGATCTTGCCGCCGCGCCAGTCGGCGTCGCGAGAAACGGCGTCGTTGAGGCGGGAGGTAAGTTCTTCGCGTGAGGTGCCTTTCTCGGGGAATTGCATTCGGGGCTCCTTCGGGGCGGATGGGGAAGATATTAGCAGAGAGCAGGACGTTGGTGGCGTGGGGGTGCGCTGGAGACGCCCCGTCTGCGGGCGAATCGCATGAGACGTCCAGCCGTATTCGGATGATGGCCATTTTTGCTGAGGGTGATGTCAGTTGGGGCGTCTCTACGGATGGCGTCTCGCCTTGTCGACCTATAGAGGCTGCCGTAGACTGAATGGGCCATGAAGGCGAAGGTGCGGTTGTTCGCGCGGCTGAGCGAACTTGCGGGCACACGCGAGGCGGAGGTCGACGTGGGTGAGGGCCTAACGGCCGGCGAAGTGTACCACCTGCT
>VBEI01000150.1:4597-5261 GCA_005882715.1 Chloroflexota bacterium
TCGGTACGCGGTGAACGGTGAGTACGCGGAGCCGGGGCACTCGGTGGGTGAAGGGGATGAGGTTGCGCTGATTCCGCCGGTGAGCGGGGGCTCGGATGCTGTTTGAGATAACGAGCGCGGCGCTCGATGCCCAGCGGCTGATCGACCACGTGCGCAAGGACGAGAGCGGGGCGGTAGCGCTGTTCAGCGGCGTGGTGCGAAACGAAAACCTGGGCCGGCGCGTGCTGTACCTGGAATACGATGCGTATCCGGAGATGGCGGAGCGGGTGATGCGGGAGATCGCGGAGGAGGCGATGCGGCGGTGGGCGATCACGGACGTGGCGATGCAGCACAGGACGGGGAAGCTGGAAATCGGGGAGACGTCGCTGCTGATCGCGGTATCGGCGCCGCACCGGAAGGAGGCGTTCGACGCCTGCCACTCGCTTGTCGACCGCTTCAAGGAGGTCGTCCCCGTCTGGAAGAAGGAGGTATGGGAGGGCGGCGAGGAGTGGATCGAGGGCGAGGCGGTCAACCGGAGCGGGTAGGTGTAAACTAGCGCCAACACGCACCGAGGAGGAAGTCCCATGACTGATACAGAACCCGCCGCACCCACAGATCCCACAGCACCTACCGACTCCACCGCATCGCCCGCATCCGCCACCAAAGAAGCGATTCGCGCTGAGCT
>VBEI01000130.1 GCA_005882715.1 Chloroflexota bacterium
GAGACCACTGCTGAGGTGCGAGAGTGGCCTTCCCGTCGGTCAGCCGTCCGGCGGCGCGGCACCCTGTCGGTAGAGCTGACGGTAGACGACATCATGTCGTTGGCCGTCAACGTCGTCCAGAACGGTTGGTCTCAGGAGGAGTGTCGTGCACACACAGGGGACGTGGAGATAACTTTACCGGACGCCGTGCTCCACGACATATACGCGGCGATGCTGATGGCCAGCCGGCGCGCAGCAGCGAAACGAATGGGAAGAGAGCGCGCCCGAGGCTGAGGCCCCCTGTCGGCCGAGTCAAAGCGGCTGATAAGCGTCAAAGCCCTGGAAACTCCGCCCACTGATTGGACGCTGAAGGCCCGCGTGACGAGGCGGTCGCCGCGTTGGAGGCCTGCAAAAGCTAGCGCCACGATTATGGTAAACTGAAGTCAAATCGAATAAGTGTCGAGAGCGCGGCGAGGGTTCTGGCCCGATGAGCCGCCCGCAACCGACCTGAATGCCAGGCACGGTGCGAAGCCCAGGCCCTAGACGGGGAAGGACAGGCCGCTCTGAGCGGAAACAGATTGGCCTCTCCCCTGCGGAGAGGCTTTCGTTAAGCCTCTCCTTCCTCGCTGGCGGCAAAGGAAAGGAGCGGCCAATGAGAAGCCTAGGCAATGATAGCCAAGGCATCGAGGAGTTTTTCGATGATGATGGCGGCACCCTATCCGCCGACCACCCTCACGTCCATGGCTTTCTACCCGGCGACCACCCTCACCCCCGGCTATATCATGATGTGACGCCCATTTGGCACGATGGCGAATCGCCCGAAGGTGCGGACGACCGCTTTGGAGAAGGTTACACATGCGGTTTCAGCACGGGGTTCGAGAGAGGGATTGTGATGATAATGATGAGGCCGGAGTGGGCCGTAGGATGGTATCGCGCGTTGCGCCAGTATTACTTGGCGAGCAACCACACGCCCGACGACATGCAATCCTGGGAGCGCTGCGCCGAACAGACAGCGGCAGCAATGCCGGTTATGGAGACGACAATGGTTACGCAGACGCCACACCCACCGTCCATAGTGTCGCAGTCGCAGGCGCTTGCGACCGAGGACCTACAATGACTGATTCGACCAGCGAAGGAAAGCTGAGGGTCGCCATCTATGCTCGCGTCTCTGGCGAGGAGCAGACCATCGGTCGCAACATCGAAGCTCAGGTAGCGGAGTTGAAGGACTCGATACCAGCCAGCCATCGATTGGTGGGCATCTATATGGACGACGGCGTTTCTGGTTCTGTTCCCCTCTCCGACCGTCCCGAAGGGTCCAGGCTCATGCTCGATGCGGCTGCGGGTCGCTTCGACCAGGTTCTTGCTACAAGGCTCGACCGCGTGAGCCGAAACAACCTAGACCTGCGGCAATTGGCGGATAGCCTGGCTTCGATGGGCATAAAGCTCGCGGCCCAGGGGATGGTCTACGGCCCCGACCCAATGGGAAGGCTCCTTCTAAGTCAACTAGGTTCAATCGCCGAATTCGAGCGAGACTTGATTAAAGAGCGAACGATATCTGGCAAGCGGTATAAGGCCAGGACGATGGGACGTTGGCCTGGTGGCACCATACCTTACGGCTACGGTTACGAAAAGGGCGAGCCTGGTGCGGAAGGCACTTGGCAGGTAGTCGAGAACGAAGCGGACGTGATTCGTCGAATCTTCCAGATGTGTGTGGCTGAGAATTTGGGCGCGAGTGCCATCGCGGACAGGCTTACCAACGAGGGAACGCCGACGCCGAGCGCTGCCCTCAGCAACCCAGAGTCCCCCCGTGCGAAGCCGAGATTTCGCGTCAGCAAGACGTGGGAACGCTCTCAGGTTGCCCGCATGCTCAGGAACCCTACTTACACAGGCAGGCATTTTTCGGCGGTGGACGGAGAACGCGACAACGTGTCTGCGAGTGGCCTCGTCCAACTACTGCGGGACAACGAATGGCAGAAAACGGGTCTCATCGAAATGTCCGTCCCAACGATTGTGGACGAGTGTCTGTGGTGGGCCGCGCAGGACAGACTAGACGCTCGACGGAAGCTCCCGAACCGTCAGCACCAGGACCTTTGGCCGCTTCAGGGGTGGGTAACCTGCGCGAACGATGGTCGCGGTTTCAAGTGCCGTCGAAATAATAAAAACGGCCCACGAGTATACTCATGCGCTGGACGCGAACGACGCGCTCTCCTAGCTGACTCCCCCCGCTGCAATGCTCCCCGACTGGATGCGGAGCGGCTCGAAGCCGCCGCTGTCTCGTATTTACTCGGATTGCTGTCGAACCCAACCGTAGGTCGAACCGCCGTCGAAGACTACCTTGCGCGATTGCAGGCACTTCAAGACGAAGCCAGTAAAGGTCTACAGCCCATCCTGACGCGCCTGAAAGAGGTCGAGGAGCGAGAAAAGAGGCTCGATGACCTCTATCTCTGGAACCGCATGTCGCGCGAGGAATTCCAACAGCAGTTTGGTGACCTGATGAAGGTACGCGAGACTCTGGAAGATGACAAGCGCCAGCGGCAACGCGAGCTAGACGACTTCGATTCTCGGCGACACGACATCGAACGCATACGCGCCGCGATTGCAGACGACCGTTTCGGCGTGACCTTCCGACCTTCCGCTGGCCAGCTAAGGGTCACATTGTTCAAAGAGCGCGACGATACCAACGAGTGGTTTGATGCTATGGCCGAGGCGGACGCACTAGCGGAAGCGCGAGCAGAGGACGGGGCAACACCACCTACGCTTGAATCACCCAACGCGGACAGGCCCAACCAGTGGGCGTTTCGGCTCAGGAAGGGCATAAAGTCGTTCACCGAAGCGACCACTGAGGGAGAGTTTGAAACTCCAACCGACCTGCGCCGATTCTTCGACTTGTTCGACATCAAGGTCGTCGTCCATACCGACTATGTCGAAGTGCGCGGCATTTTCCCCAATTCGATTGAAATCAGTCTCGATGAAGTAAACGAAGTTTCTTTGTTGCGTAGCCGCTCAGCTTTGCGGCCACCCTTGGCCTGATATTGTTGACGCCACGGCTGACCGGAGTCTTCCAGAACCTCGCGTCCTGCGCCCCCACGATAGCCGAGTTCCCGTTCACGAAGATGCTGCTCGAAGTCGCGGCGATGACGCTCGCGGCGACCGCTTTCACGCTCCCCATCATTGCGATCAATTTCCACCGCGTCTCGCTCGCCGCGCCGTTCGCCAACCTCTTCGCGGTCCCGGCTTTCGTAGTAGTTGCTATTACGTCGGGCCTCGCGGCCGTCGCTGCCCTCGTCCTGCCTGGCGACGCTGCGTTCGTCGGCTGGCTCGCGTGGCCGCCCGCCGCGTACCTCATCACGGTCATCCGCCTCTTCGCCGGCCTTCCCGTTGCTTCCGTCGACCTTCGAGGGATCCACCTCGAGCACGCCGTCGCCTACTACGCAGCCCTCGCGGCAGCGCTCGTCTGGCTTAATCGCCGTCCTCTTCAGCACGTGGAGCGCCCGGCGGCGGCCCGGCACCCGCGCATCCCGCGTCTGCTTCCGACCGGCGGGCTCGCGCTGTTGCTCGCCCTCGCCTGCGGGCTGCTCTGGCTCGCGGCTTCAGCGCCCAACCACGGACGCCTCACCGTAACCTTCCTGGACGTCGGCCAAGGCGAAGCCATCCTGATCGAGAGTCCCGAAGGTCATCGCATCCTGTTGGACGGCGGCCCCAGCGGCGAAGCGATCACGCCCGCACTCGGCCGCCACCTGCCGTTTTACGACCGGCGTCTCGATCTCGTTATGCTTACTCATCCGCAGCTTGACCACATTGGCGGCCTGCCCACGGTCATCGATCAGTACGCCGTCGGCCGCGTCCTATCGAGCCCTGCGCAGGTCGACAGCGCGGCCTATCGGGCCTGGTCTGACGCCCTGAGAGCCACCAACGTCCCTGTTGTCCCGGCAGAGCGCGGGCAGGCGATCGACCTCGGCAACGGCGCCCGGCTCACCGTTCTCAGCCCCAGACAAACGTCGGACCCGACGAGCCTCAATGACGCTTCGCTCGTCGCCCGCTTATCCATTGGCGGCGTGTCCTTCCTCTTCACCGGAGATATCACCGCCGGCGGCGAGAGCGCACTCGTCCGTAGCGGCATGGACCTGAGTACAACCGTCCTCAAGGTCGCCCACCATGGATCGTCGACATCGACCTCCCCAGCCTTCGTCGCCCGCGCCAGCCCGCTCGTCGACGTTATCTCAGTCGGCGCGGACAATGCCTACGGGCACCCAACGGACGAGGTCCTCGCCCGCCTCGCCGGCGACCTCGTCCTGCGTACCGACCAGCACGGCGACATCACGATCTCCACCGACGGCCAGCGCCTTTGGCTGGAGACCCAGCGCGATATCCCGTCCACGGTGGCTACCGACTAGTGAGGCACTTCCGCAACAGGCGGGTTCGGCGCTAAACTGTCCGTTCCGAGAGGCGGGACCTCATTAGTAGCGGGTAGCACATGCCGGAGCTGCGGCTCACATACGATGCATCCAGCGACGCAGCCCATCTCCATCTCGACAGCGTGAAGCGCCAGATCGGCGAGAGCCGAGCGTGCGAGGAGATGGGCGACCCGGTGTCGACGATCCTCGACATCGACACCTCAGACAGAGTCGTCGGCATCGAATTCTTCAACGCGACCAAACGTCTGCCCGTCCGCCTCCTGGCAGAGGCTTCCGAGCACGAGTAGAGCCCTGCCCCGCCCGCCCTCAGCTTGTCGGGCCTGAGGCTCTCGAAGGGTCGAACGCTTGAGGGGCGCTAGGCAGTCGCCGGTGCGGGCATCACTCCCAGCTGCTGCATCAGGTAGGCGCTGTCCATGTACTCGCGCTCGCTGTGGACCTTTCCGTCGCGCATCTCCAAGACGGTGATGACTGGCAACTCGATCCTTCGGCCCGTCGGGGCGATGCCCGCCAGTTCGCCGCAGTGCGTCCCTTTGCCGATGAACTCGATGATCGCCGTGTCGCCGGCCGTGTGGATGTGCTGGACGTCGAGCGCCATGTCGTCGGGGAAGGCGGTCCGGTACATCTGGACAATGGCGACGCCGGCGTCCTGGCCCCGCTGGACCTGGCCGTCGCCGCCGCGATAGCTGTAGTCAGGGTGGAGAAGCTGCCTGTAGCGCGACATGTCGTTGCGGTTGATAGCGTCCACCATTTCTCGCGCGATGGACTCGGAGTTTGCCATTGGGGCCTCCTTCCGGCTATAGGGCGTAACGAACAGGAATTATAGCACCGCTGCGGGACGGGTGGGCAGTGAAGCGGGGCGGTCGCCTCAGAGATGCGAATTCAGGACGTAGTGCGTAGATAAGCTACGACGTAAGTGGCCTTCTCACCTCTAAGTCGCGCGAGAAGACCGCCGCGCCGCAATTCGGTCATCGAGACCGGCAACCAGCCGTGCTCGTGGGCCAGCCAGATGTCATCCAACATACCCTGCTTCGTCTCGTACTCGCGTTGGACCCGCCGCTCGTCGAGGCCGACCCAGGATGATTTTCCTGCCTGCGTGATTACCACTGCTATTCCTACTGCAAAGACGATGCAGGAGGACGGAATCCTGTTACAGCCTGGTCCACCGCCAGAGCGATTGCGCGGTTATCTTATGGGCATCTACGGCGCTGTCGGTGTTGGCGTCTCCGTTGGTGTGGGCGTCGACGACTCGGTCGGTGTTGGCGACTCCGTCAGCGTGGGTGTAGGGGTCGCGGTCGGCGTGGGGGTTTCCGTTGCCGTGGGAGTCGGGGTATCGGTTGGGGTAGGGGTTGGAGTCGGAGTGGGTGTCGGCGTCTCAACCTCGGTCGCCGTTGGTGTCGGCGTGGGGGTAGGCGTGGGTGTCGCCGCCGACGTTGCGGTTGGCGTTGGCGTCGGCGTTTCGGCTGATCCCGTCGCAGTTTCTGTCGGCGAAGGCGTGGATGTCGGCGTTTCAGTAGGCGTGGACACAACCCCGGTGGGCGTCGGGGCTCCGTTGCAGCCACGCTCCGCCTGCTTCGCTGGGCCGTGGGCAGAATTTGCATTCGCGTGAGCGGCGCCGTTTGCAGAGTTTGCGTTGGGACAGCCGCCCTTGTCGGCGAAGGAATCTCCCGCGCCCATCAGCGCGAAGCCAGCAAATACTCCGGCGACTAACACCGCTAGCACAATAGCCACCCTCTGGTTCATCAAAACGGCCTCCTGTTCCCGGGCTGTTGGTTAGTTAAACATTATGGACAGCTGGGTCTTAGCAAGGCCTACAGCACTGGTTCAGATGCGGTGAAGAAAAGACAGGTGAGCGTCTTGTAGATGACCGCAGGGCTAGCGGTTTTCGCGGTCCCGGCTCAGCGCGACTCGGCCGACGAGGAAGGAGAGGATGACGGGGATAACGAGAAGAAAGATGGGAGCCCCGAGCGCAATGATCAGAACGGCGCTCACGGAGAACGTCGCGACCGCCGCGAGGATCCCCGGCATCTTGTCGGCGAGCCAGTGACCCAGAGACGGGCGAGTAGTCTGCACCGCGGGCATCTAGCCTTCCAGCGCGACGTCGCAGGCGTCGTGCGATCCTTCGTGCAATCTCGCGTTGAAGCGAATGCTCTCTCCGGGTGCGCCCGACCGACGGCGTATGACCTCCATGAACTCCTTCGTTCCACCGGGCACTTCCTCCGAAGAACCGGGAGGCGAGATTGCTGCGGTCTCCCGGCCCATACAGCTCGCGGGCCTGCTCAGGCCTTTGGCGAGGAGCGCTACGATCCAGCCGTATCTGAGCGCATTCGAATTAGACGGCGCGTTAATTGAAAGGCCTCCTCGCTCTGTGGACTGCAGACAGGAGGCTAGTCTTACGTAAACTGCCGGTTACCGTCAAGTAGTTGCCGTCAAGTAGCGGCCGCCCAGCAGCTGCATATAGAGACGCAACCCAACCATCAGTGGCTTCTCGGGACGGCGGAGTACTGCGCCCCACAACGATAGGTCATTAGACGAGCGAACCTGAGATGGAGAAACAGGCCATGTTGGGCGACGCGGTTGCGCATGGTCCTATCGAAGACGTCGTCGGGCGGGAGGCGACGGCGGGTTACGATTTTTGCCGATGTCGTCTTCGGCGAGGGTTCTTTGGCTGGGATTTCGGGGGCCTTCTCAGCGCATCGTGCAGCGAGGCCGCAGGGAAATCGCTCACCTTCCTTGAGGAGGAGCCGGCGGCTTTAAGCTGCCCCCCTTCAGCTTGGCCGGCCCTTTCGTCTAAACAGATGAAGCGAAGTCGGAAACGCTCCATCGTTGAATGCGGAAAGAGGCAAGACTTGAACCGCAATCCTCCCTTGCTTCTAGTTTGCCCTTTCATTCATTGTTATGCTGGGCGGTAGTTGGCGGGAGAACTTATTTGCATTTTGGAGCAGGACCCGCTTACCCTACAGCTCATCGCTGAAGAGCTGGAGGAAGCGGGGTTCGCTACCCTTCGCCTGTCAGAGGCTGCCGGCTCGCTGGTGGTCATCAAGGAGAACCGTCCGGACCTTCTCGTCCTGGATACCAGCCTGGAAACGCAGGAAATCGGCTGGACGCTGCTTGAATCGGTAAGATCAGACCGCGACCTCAGCGCGATGCCGGTCATCGTCTGCGCTTCAGATCCAAGCCTTATCCACACGAGGTCCCCGCTCCTAAGACGGCCGCCCGAAACCAGCGTTTTCCTTAAGCCCTTCAATCCGGAGGCCTTGCTAAAGATGATCAGGGCCACACTTCATCCGGGACAGTAGGGGTCCGCTATACGGTCCGCTTGCATGTGCTAGCATAGACCACAGAGCTTATCGCGTAACAAGGGCTCCACCCGCTTCGACCCTCGATCTCCTCTGGGTACGGATGCCGCCTTTGCTCCGCAGGGAGGAAGCAAATGGCGGCTCCATTAATCGGTATTGCCGACCATGACCCTGTGCTTATCCGTCTGCTGGACCAGGTCTTGACCGAAGCTGGGTTTGAGACGGTTCAACTGCCCGAGGGTGCAAGAGCTTACGAAGAGATCAAGAAGCACCAACCAGATCTCATCGTTCTAGACACGTGGCTGGAAAGCCGAGAGGCCGGCTGGATATTGTTCCAGGTCCTGCGCCTGGACCGCGAAACGAAACATATCCCGGTCCTGGTCTGTAGTTCAGATCTTGAGGAGTTCAATAAGCGGGCCGGCTCACTGGAAGACCACAGCCACGTAGGGGTTCTTAACAAGCCGTTCGATATTGACGTCCTGATCGCGAAAGTACGAGAAATGCTCACACAGAAGGAAATAGCGGCACCCGGCCGCGATGGGTCCGGCCCCAAGTAGTTAAGCCGCTCATATGGAAGGTGGTTTATGGGTCTTTCCAGATGGCGCCTTACCTGGCGCGCAGACTTCGATAAAGTTGTCGTTTCGATGAGCAAGCTCGAGTTCGAGGCGCTGGGGCGCTCGGGTTTGTCGAGCACCGCCGGTCGCCGCGCGTTTGTGTCCGCTTCCGACCGCCTCGCATTTGATGTCGTCCACTCCGCCTACCTCATGGAGCAGGCCGTTCAGGCGTTTCCTCTGGGCGACCAGTAAGGCCGACCCACAGCTGCCCTTGGTGGCATCCTCGGGCGCTTAGCGTGATCGTCGCGGCACCGGTGCCGTTCCTGCGCATGCCCTCGACTGCGAGTTATTAGGCTGGTGGGCACGATTAGCGGTCCGCGTCATGCCGGAACACTTACTCGCACAAGCGATCCGTTCGGATTCATCCGGTAGGGAACCGCTCCATAAGTCAGACCATGGAGCGGCTCATTCCCCACTTCGATCACAGCGCCATCTGGAAGCTCCCAGCTCTCCCTCGCCGCGCGCCGGAGGGCCGCCCGGCTCTCAAAACCCATTGCGGCATACGTCGGCTCAAGCACATTGCGCACGACTGATCTTGCCGAGTCGATGCCCGTCGAAAGGACCGCCTGTAAGAAAGCCTCGGCGTTTGGAAGTTTCACCAACGGCATGCGATAGCGCTCGTACATTTCCCACATTGCTCGCAAAGCCTTATCCGGCCAGAATGCGAGGTACACCCTGGCAATCTGCCGGAAGACCCCTTCATGAAACCCCTCATCGGTCGAAAGAGTCCGGCAGACTCCGGCGATAGCGGGGTACACGGGGCGTCCGGTAGCATCTGCCGGTGAGCCGTACTCCTGCCACAAGCGCCGTTGCATGTCTTGATAGTTCTTCTTAGTCTGCCTCTCCTGGGCGATCGCATAGACGGCGCCTCGCTCCGGCGTAGCCTCGTAACCGGTCTGTCTCTCAAATGTCCATATGTCTTCACCACATTCGTGCGCGTAGCGGTCCACTTCCTGCTGCGAGTACAGTCCCGAATCGACAAGGCAATACCACAAGGCTTTACTGTGCCGCGTTTCGTCATATACCCATTGCGTGTATGTCTGCTTGGTGCTGAGGCTGTCGCCGGAGGCTCGAATGGTTAGAACAGCGTAGTCTTCAATGAAAGACTCGACGCCGTAGTCACCGAGAAGTATCTCGCGCGACTCTGCGCTCACCCGATCGCCATATTGTGGCATCTCCGACCTTTGTGGCAGATGCTTCGCCACCCAGCGAGGCCCTTTCGCGAAATACATCTCGTAGATGCCGGCAACGGCCTTCTCAATGGCAATACTCCGCCCCATTTGCGTCCAGGGAGTAGTTTTTATGTACACCATTTCCTTACCCGTGGTCGATGATCAAGTCGTCACAGCGCCAAATAACTTGAGGTGACACCAGCATACAGGACAAGCAAGAACGTTGCCAAAAAATCCACGAGAAGAGTCCGGAAGAGGATGGTGCCACCTGGATCGTGGGCGGTTTAAATTTAGACGGCTGAGGGGTTTTCAGGAGTGGCCGTATCGCTTGTTAAAAGCTGAACACATCCGTGTGCGGTTAGGACGTCTACTCTTTTGGCCTCGCCTGGGCCTCGCCGCCGGGCTCGGTACGACCGTAGTAAACGGCGCTCGATACGTCTCAATCCTACGCTTGCTGTCGTTTCCAGCGGCGGCGGCGGCGTATGCGGCGGAACGCCTCTTCGGCCCCGATCTCATACCACAGACGCGTTGGCACGAAAACCAACTTTTCGTTTCGCGCGGTGATGAATTCGGCCAGGCGCAACTCAACGGTGATCTCCTGGAAGCGGTAATCTGAGAACACGCCAGAACGAACTCGCAGCCAGCGGAACTTTAAATGTTGCCAGAGTGACGGCTTCATTGGCTGTGTTCCGATCTCGTTCGCAGAACCCGCCGCGGTGTCCCCCGGTCCTGCAGCTGCCGCTTTACGAGCGTCCCGATCAGCCTTGTCGTTCCTGGCCCTCACAGGAGGGCCGCCGGATGTTGATAAGCCCGTTCTATGAACTGCGCCCGTGGTACGCCAGCGGCATTGAAGTAGAGGGCGAGCCCGGCGACGAGCGGCGCCTTAAGGACACCGATGTCGCCGCGCCTGTCGCTCAGCGTGGGAACATCGCCGACGATCTCCGCTATGTCGCTAGCCGCCAAGCGCAAGGCGGCACGGTGATCGCGACCCCGCTTGGCGTCTTCCGAAGATGATCTGCGTTTGCGCATTGCGAATCTCCTGTAACTGGGCCCGTGGCCGTGCCAATCACTGGCAGGCCGCTCTGGCCCTAAGCTGGATTATGGCTCTCCCACGGCAACTTGGAGTGGGCGCGGGCATGGGTGTGTCCGTTGAGCGTCGCGTCCGCTTTCAAATCATCGGGATGAACATGGTAATGCTCGTGTGCGGCGAACTTCGCTGAGGCCAGCCTGCGATGCGTGTGATCATGCGTGTGCGCTCCGCAGATGTCCGGGTCCACTTCGTGCGCGGCGGTTGTGAGCACGCTACTCCTCAAGCCCCAACTCCATCGTGCCAGCAACTCCGGCCTGTTCTCGCGCCGGAACGAGTTCAGACTGCGTCCCAAAGTCCGACCGGCGATCGCCTTCGGCCAAGCGTGCGCGTAGCACGACCGTCTGTAGCGCGTAGAGTGCCGGGGCGTCCGATGCGGTCCGTCGCATGACCTCTCCGAGGAGCTCGTTGGTCGTCCATCTGCTCATGTTGGGCGTAAACATTTCCATTCGTGACCTCCTGATTAGGCGTGCTTGGTGGTTAGCTCTGTTGCGAGCCAGCGTTATGCAGGACGAGCTGCGATGGGCACGGGGATTCGCGAGCTCTCGAGCGCTCGCCGGCACGCCGGACAGCGGCGGGGTTGTTCGTATCCCAATTCGTGGCAAAGCCCCTGGTCTTCTCTGCTAAACGCGAATAACTGATCGCAATCGCAACAGTCGAGATCTCTTGCCTGAAAGCCCAATAGGTGACCCCTCTCTAACTAAGTGGTTAGTTCGGGACACCACGAGCCCGAGGTCGCTAGGCTAAAGCCAGCGGGGGCCTAAACGTTCGCCACTGTCGTCAGTGTAACAGACTGGAAAGCGTGGGTCGCCGTCGATTACCTCTACGCAGGCGGATGCTTGGTTATAATCAGGCCGTGGTTCGCTCGCGATGATGAGTGGAGTGGCTTGAGGCTGTGAGGCGATGAACCGGTGTGCGGTCGATGGCTGCGGTGAGGCGGCGTGGACCCACTGGCGGGGCTTTGACCTCTGCAAGCCCTGTTCAGAGGCCGCATGGATGTGGGCGACCAACACGTCAACAGTCGTGGAAGCGGCAGACGTCCTTAGTAAGATAGCGGAGAATCTCCGCGAACACGGTAGTAGATCCGGCCCGGAAGAACGCAACCGTTGAATGCAGGAGGCAGCCGCAAGCGTCAGCTGGTGGCCTCTCGATTTCTTGCGGGCAGTTCGTACCTGACCGCAAGGATAGCATCGGCTCGTACACAAAGGTTTGTCCCCGCCCGAGCCCGTTCCGTGAAGGCATAACCATCCTGGACGGGTCCTTGGTCGTCCAGTAGTCGATACTTAACAAAGCGCCCCGTCCCCCGTTCAACCTCGTGCCAGCCATCCGGCAGCAGGATTGCGAGAACCTCAGAGATGTAAGCTTCGTCCGCCATTTTGGTGTGCTCCTCCTGATGTTTCCTGCCGACCATACCAGATTCCCGCAAATTCAGTGCGCCTCCGTTAAGGTTGGAGGTCTGAGGGGAACGGGTCCGAGCCGAACAGGGTAAGTGTTCTCGAAGGGTCGCGTCTCTCCGCCCCTCAAGGAGGCGGGCAGCAGCATCGGGATTGCGCGGTTACGACCGGCGGAGCGACAGGAGCCGGCGACCGCCCAGGCCCCCGGCGACCGCGATCAGTCCCAGCCCGGCGACCGGGACGATGTACCAGAGAGCGGACGTCCCACCGTCGTCGGAGGGGAGATAGGCCGTGAACGTCCCGTTGAACTCGCCGGGGACGGCCCAGAAGCCGTACCTGGTGCGCCAGGCGGCGGGGAGACCGTCGTGGGCGGGGTAGTAGGAGATGGTGCCCGCGGGCTGGTGGCCGTCCATCGTGAAGAATTCGACCGTGTAGATGACATCGGGGTGCGGCTGCGGGTCGTCGATCTGCAGGCCGAACATGCCGGCGTCGGCTACCGGCCCGTCGATGGTGACCGGCTCGACGAGGGAGCCGCCGCTGATCACGAGGCTGAACGGGCCCTTCGCGAGGGCGGAGCCGGCCGTGAGCAGGAAAGCGGCGGCGGACAGGATGGTTGCTGCGACCACGATTCGGAACATCTCGCACCTCCGCTGATACTACACCGGTGGCTGCGGATCGGTTCCCGCACCGCAGCTATCAGCTAGCGAATGCCCTCCCTCCCCGAGGGCGGGGCGAGCCCGCGCCCCTACCGGTTTGGTTGATCCGACGGTTTGGGGGTGCGCCTTTTGGTCGTGTTTTCGGAAATCCGTCGTTTGAAGGCTGCTTCCATGTTAGCGAGGGCACGATTCAGTTGGTCGTTCTGAGATTGGTCGTTTTCTGATTGTATCGTGGCGGCGGCGCCGTCCATGGCGTCCAACAGGCCCGGCGCGTTGTGGTTGGCGAGCCAGCGCAAGAGGAGGTATGATGCCTCGACCTCCGCTTTGCGAACGCGCTGGCGATGGCGGTTGCCGATATCGATGAGGGCCTGACGGGCCTGGGGGACCTCGAGGAGGGACTCGAGGAGCTGCTTGTGACGGCGGGAGTAGCGGCCGTGTTTGAGGGCGTTGAGGTTGCCTTTGGGCGGGCCTGAGCCGGGGCGGGGGCCGCCGCGCTTGCCGCGCTTGGCGCCTCGCAATGGGTGCCGGCCTGCCTCGCCGGACTCATTTTGTTTCGTTGGTTCCACCGCCTCGCCTCCTCCCCGGACTGTCCACTGATTTCAAATGGTGGGCGCGAGCGGCCACGGGCGGTATGTGGACGGACTGCGCCCGGTTTTAGCGTAGCGGAAGGGGGCCGGAAGTCTAAGGGGGAAATGGCACTGGGCGTGGAGTTGTTGGTTGTCGGTTCTCGGTTGTCAGTGAGGTAAGAGGTAAGAAGAGCGCGCCTCTAGACCGGACGGCAGTCTGGGTCAGCGAGCATCTGGGCGGTCGCCTGTGCGACTGACGGGAGCCATACGGCGAAGAAATCGACGTTGCGGTCCAGGCCGGCCCAGTAGCGGTCGAAGCAGGTAACCAGCCGTTCGGTCGAATTCCAGGGGAGCTGCGAGGGGTCGAGCGCGGAGAGGCGCTGGTACACCTCTATTAGCTTGCCGCTCGGAGCGGCGGGCGCCTCAAGCGGGAAGTCCGGATTGCCGGCAATGTCGCGGTAGTAGAGTTTCGTCCCATAGGTGGCTTCGGCCCAAGTCTCCGCGGGGTCGACGCCTTCGGGAAAGGAGCTCTTGGCGATCCAGATGGCCGAGCCTTCGTTTAGCGATCCGATCGGGCCTCCGTTCAGGCAGTTGAACGAGTGAAAAGACTCGTGGATGAGAACCCAGCGGGCGTCATGATCGGAGAGGCCGGGCCAAGCGGTCGGGCTCAAGAAGAGGTGTCCGCAGGTCCCGAAGAAGCCGCCCTCGACCATCTCGATGTAGGTGTAGCTCCAGATCTCCGCATAGAAGCCGAGGTCTGGTTTTGCGAGGACTGCCCGCATCGTCCGGAGCAACAGGTCACGGCTCGCTGCATCGGCGTTAGAGTCGAGGATGACCGATGCAAGCTGGTCTCGCTGTGCTGCATCGAGCGCCGCAACCTCGGCGTTGATTTCGGCGATAGTCTTTGGCGCCGCCCAATCCCGAATGCCGGTGCGGTCATTAGCAACGATCAGGTCGGCGAGAGTCTTCTCAGGACAAGTAAGTGTCGATGTCTCGCTGAACACCGACAGTGCGGCGTTGCTTGACGGATACGGCGCGAGGTTCACGCCGCCGGCGAGCACGCTCCCCTGCGCCGAAGCGAGGCGCCGCTGCGACGTCGACTCGCGGTGCTCCGTGCAGCCGTCGACCGGCGTGTCGCTCGGCCCGCCCACGATCACCAGCTCGCCCGTGCCCGTCCAGCGCATGTCGACCTTCGCGTCGAAGCATTCCGAGGACGGCCTCGCCTTCAAGCGGCCGCTGTGCAGCACCTTCGCCCCGCACACCCGGACCGTAATCTCCAGCGACGCCTCTCATCGGGAGCGCGCCCGCCTCTCCCTCCACATTGCCCGCCAGGTCGACCGGCTGCGCCTTCGGCCGGCGCGAGTCTGACTGGAAGATCCCGATACTCGCGTTCAGGTGGCGCTCGAGCCCCGCGCCCGAAGCCCGCTCCGTCTCGCCGATAGCGATCTCGACCGAAGTGTGCAGCCCGCGAGCGTCCGACACGAGGACGGCCCCCGCCTCGCGCTCCACGAACGTGCTCGTTGTCGTTCCCGCCGAAGCGGCGCCCGCCTGCCATGCGAGCAGAACGACGCCCAGCGCTGCGGCGGCGACGAGCAGGACGAGAGTACGAGAGAGCATGGCGACTCAACGGCTGGTAAGTCGTTAAGCAGAGTATATGACCGAGGCGGCTGGATTGGGTGCGGGGAATCATAAGAGTTCCATTTGGATTCCAGTCGGCGCTAGGTGAAGCCGGGTGAACGTGGTGAGATGCCGGTTAGCGGGGAATAGGTGAGCAGGAAGTGGGGATTTCTGTCAGCGGACTGCCTGCGGCGCAGCGGATAAGCGGATTGAGTCGGCCGGGGAGGGCTAGCGGGCGATTAATTTCATCATGCGCGATACCGTGCAACTTCGGGTTCGATGAGTTGGAATAGGCCATCCTCTAGCTCCTCGATCAGCTCATCCGTGATCAGCGTGTCATCGTCTCGATGGAACAGAAGGCGTCTCGCTTGTTCGGCTTTTCTGAAGAGAGCTTCGAGAGCGTCTATTCGGGCCCGCCCCAACACAGGATGGCCACCAGCCCCGCTTCTGAGCTGAGCCAAGTACGCAAGGATCCTCGTTAAATCCCATGCGCCTTTTGGCTGGCCAAATCGGACCAGGGCAATAAGTGCAAACCATAGATGGGCGAACGTGTCGACACGGACCGGAGAGGCCCGAGCCAGTTGCATCCATTCGAGGGCGCGGGTTACGTGATGCGGTACGGCAAGTATTTTCATTGGCATTAATCAATACCGATCTTGCTAAGTTGGGAGGCCGATTTTGGCGCCCGCAGCTCGACATGAAACTCAGCAGAACCCAGTCCGGTCTTCCCTCCGCGAGCCGTTACGATCCCTTCCCAAATGGTGTCCGACAGAACGATCGGCGGGTAGTGATTACGCAGAAGTGCAGCAACGCACGCACGGTCGATCGCCGAGCATCGCGAGCGCGGTTAGGTGTAGTCTCTTTCACTAATACCACGGCGAAAGCGCAATAGCGTGCAACGCCACGCCATGACAGGCGCCAGGTGGGCGTGTCGGTTGTGGGTAGCTTATGGCGCTAACCTGTCTCTAGGTGCGCGGAGAGCACAACTTGTCCTTCCGGCTGCAACCAATTTGCCCCTTTCGAGACCAAGCGCAGTCGCTCCGCTCGATCCTTCGAGAGCCTCAGGACGAGCGGGGAGAGGCGTCGTCTTTTGCGGGGTGACTGTCGTTATCCTTGCTACTCACCGAGGCTCGCCATAACATGGCCGTAGGCCCATGAGCGACACACCTAATCTGCGCATACCCGGCCCCACTCCTGTCCCGCCGGACATCCTGGAGGCCGTGGCGCACCCGATGGTGAACCACCGGGGGCGCGAGTTCGCGGCGCTTATTTCGCGGGTGGCGGAGCGGCTGAAGGACTGGTTCCAGACGAGCAATGACGTGCTGATTCTGAGCGCGTCGGGGACAGGCGGTCTGGAGTCGGCCGTGGTGAGCACGCTGTCGCCGCGAGACAGGGTGCTCTCGGTGAGCATCGGGGCGTTCGGGGAGCGGTTCGCGGCGATCGCGGACACCTACGGCGCCGAGGTGATCCCGCTGCAGTATGAGTGGGGGCAGGCGGCGCGGGCGGAGGACGTGCGGCAGGCGCTGGCGGAGCACCCGGACGTGAAGGCGGTGCTGGTCACGCACAACGAGACGTCGACCGGCGTCACGAACCCGCTAGAGGAAATCGCTCGCGCGATTAGGAGCCAGGAGTCAGGAGTCAGGAGCCAGGGACCTTCGAGAGCCTCAGGGCGAACGGATGGGCCGTTGGTGCTGGTGGACGCTGTGAGCAGTCTGGGGGCGATCCCGTTCGAGGCGGACGGGTGGGGGCTGGACGTGGTGGTGACGGGGTCGCAGAAGGGGTGGATGGTGCCGCCGGGGCTGGCGTTCGTCTCGATGAGCGAGCGGGCGTGGCGGGCGTATGAGAACGCGAAGATGCCGCGCTTCTACCTCGACCTTGGGCGGCACCGGGACGCGCTGCCGAAGGGGCAGACGCCCTGGACGCCGGCGATGTCGATCTTCTTCGGCCTCGACGTGGCGCTCGAGCGCATGGCGGAGGAAGGTGCGGAGCGCATCTTCACGCGGCACGCGTCGATGGGGCGCATGGTGCGCGAGGGAGTGAAGGCGTTCGGGCTGGAGCTGCTGTGCCAGGACGAGCGCTACGCTTCGGACACGGTGACGGCGATCAAGTGCCCGGAGGGCGTCGAGGTGAGCGCGCTGCGGAACACGATGGAGGACGAGTACAACGTGGTCATCGCGGGCGGGCAGGGCAAGCTGCAAGGGAAGATCTTTCGTATCGGCCACCTGGGGCTCGTGGAGGAAGAGGATATCCGGGAGACGCTTGCGGCGCTCGAGCAGACGCTGGCGAAGCTGGGGTTCGCTGTGCGCGCGGCGCGCTGAGGCGCAGGAACCGCGAGACGGGAGCCAGGAATCCAAGCCGAATCGCCACCCCGTGTGTCCCTCGGAGCGTGATGTTCCTCTTTCTTGGTTGCGGGATGTTCTTCGTCCCACCCACCCGCCCGGGACGATACATTGGGGGACACCCCCCAACCCCCGGCCTGGCGGCGCCCATTCTTGCGATCCGGCGGTCCAGTAAGGTCCGAAGGTCTCGGTTTAGTCCAACCACATGCTGAGACTCCGAACGTCATGCTCATCACTGTCGCTTGCGCGGTGTGATTCTTTCTGTACATCCTGCCGGAAGGGTAAATTGGGGGACACCCCCCACCCCCCGGCCTGGCGGCGCAAACCATCCGCCCGAGGGGATAAACTGGGGGACACCCCCAGGCCCCCGGCCTGCGGCGCAAACCGCCCGTCCGAGAGGGTAAACTGGGGGCCGTCCCAAGATCCCGGCCAAGCGCCGCCCTGCACGCGGGACCCGGAAGGCTCATCGGTATGACGTGGGCAGGCGTTTCCGAGAGTCCTGGAGTGCATCGCTGTCCGATAGGGTGGGTTGGGACAGATCCTTCGTTTCTCAGGATGACAGCTGGGGCATAAGGATGGGTGGTTGGTAGGATACAGGGTGAAGGTGTAGACCAATGGCGATCTCAAACACAGAGCGACGGACTGAAGGGCAGAGCGGGAACGGAAAGACCGCGTTCCGCATCCTCGTCTGTGACCCGATAGCCGAGGACGGCGTTGAGGCGCTTAAGCGCTCGGGCGCGGATGTCGATGTGCGGACGGGGCTGTCGCCGGTGGAGCTGCGCAAAAGCGTAGACGGCTACGACGCGCTGGTGGTTCGCAGCGAGACGAAGGTGACGCGCGAGATCATCGAGGCGTCGAGCACGCTGCAGGTGGTCGGCCGCGCGGGTATCGGCGTCGATAACATCGACCTCGATGCCGCGACGGAGAAGGGTGTAGTCGTCGTCAATGCGCCGACGGGGAACGTGATCTCGGCGGCGGAACACGCGATCGCGCTGATGCTTTCGCTATCGCGGCACATCCCGGAGGCGAACGCGTCGCTGCGCTCGGGCAAGTGGGAGCGCGGGCGCTTCCAGGGGACAGAGGTGCGCGGCAAGACACTGGGGATCGTCGGGCTGGGGCAGGTCGGGTCGGAGGTGGCGCGGCGGGCGAAGGGACTCGAGATGCGGGTGCTGGCGCACGATCCGTTCGTGCCGGAGGAGCGGGCGCGCGTCCTGGGCGTGGACGTCGTCCCGATGGAGAAGCTGGTCAAGGAGTCGGACTACATCACGGTGCACACGACGCTCACCGAGGGTACGAAGCGCCTCATCGGCGAGGCGGAGCTGCGGGCGATGAAGCCGTCGGCCCGCGTGATCAACACCGCGCGCGGGGGCATCGTGGATGAAGCTGCGCTCAAGCAGGCGCTCGACGAGGGCTGGATCGCGGGCGCGGCGATCGATGTCTGGGAGAAGGAGCCGCTGACGAGCCACCCGCTGTTCGAGTCGGACAAGGTCGTGGTCACGCCGCACCTCGGCGCCTCGACGGCGGAGGCGCAGGAGCGCGTCGCCGTAGACGTCGCCGAGCAGATCATGGCTGTGCTTCGGGGCGAGCCGGCGCGCTACGCGGTGAACGCCCCGCTGATCCCGGCCGAGACCTACAGCTACCTGGCGCCGTATGTGCCGGTAGCGTTCAAGGCCGGCGAGCTGGCGGTGCAGCTGCACGAGGGCCAGATGGGGCGCATCGAGATCGACTACTCGGGCGAGATCGCGCAGCACGACGTGACGCCGCTGAAGGCGGCCGTCGTCGGCGGGCTGCTGGCGCCGATCAGCGAGGACCACGTGAACGTCGTCAACGTCGACATCATCGCGCAGCGGCGGGGGCTTCAGATCACGGAGAAGCGAGGCCCCTCACACGAGATTTACGCGAACCTCGTGAAAGTGCGAATCGGCTCGAAGGCGGGTGGCGCAGAGATCGCCGGCACGCTGGCGCACGACGGGCCGCACATCGTCTCGATCGACGGCTTCTGGGTGGATGTGCCGCCGAGCGAGGGCTACCTGCTGCTGGTCGAGAACAAGGACCGCCCGGGGATGGTAGGCGCCGTGGGCACGCTGATGGGCGAGTACCGCGTAAACATCAGCTTCATGAATGTCGGGCGGCACGAGAAGCGGGGAACGGCGCTGATGGTGCTCGCGCTGGACGAGACACTGACGCCAGAGCAGATCGCGCGGGTGAAGGAGATCCCGGACATCCTCGGGGTGAAGCTGGCGCGACTGTAGGGCGAAGAAAGAGGGAAAAAGAGGAGTGTGGTTGCTCCGCTCTGTCCTTCGAGACGCCGCCCCCAAACCCCAATCCACCCCTCGGCTCCTCGGGACGAGCGGGAAGGGACCCTTTTCAGAACGCTCGACTACGGTGTCTCGAGCGAGTCGTGGAGGGAGCAGTCGGCGAGGCCGGAGACGTACTTCGAGTAGACCCAGCCCTCGATGGGGGCGCTGATCCGGTACCAGCCGTAGCCGGGGATGGGGGACGCCGT
>VBEI01000131.1 GCA_005882715.1 Chloroflexota bacterium
CGATGCAGAATTGAAACGGATCGAGAAACGCTGATAACGGCCGGGCGGATATTCAAGACGCTCACGACCCGTGTCCGCGGCCGTATAGTAGCCATGCATTGATCGCCAAATCGATACGCGAAGAACCGAGGATCCCACGCGAGACGCTCCGAGCCTGTCTGCAAAAAGAGTTTGGGCTGGTCCCAGCGACGATCGATTTCCTTCCGATTGGAAGGGACATGAATGCGGGCGTTTATCGCGTCTTGAGCGAGAAGGGAGCTCCGTACTTGCTCAAGGTCAAGTCCGGGGAATTCTACGCAGCGAGCTGCATCGTTCCGCGGTGCCTCTCCGATCAGGGCATCGAATCTGTGGTCGCCGCGCTGCGAACAACGACAAACGGTTTGTGGGCGCGGGCCGGAGAGTGGACCGTTCTCGTGTACCCATACCTCGAGGGGGACACGGGCTGGGCGGGAATGTCTGAAGAGCACTGGAAGACCACAGGCGCCATCTTCAGACGGGTCCACGAGGTCGCGCTGCCGCCTGCGGGCTTTGACGGCGTGCGAAGGGAAACCTTCGACCCGTCAGGATACGCCCGCTCAATCGAGAACCTCGAGACACACCTGGAAACTTTGGGAGTCGGGGGTCGAAAGTCGGAACAGGCTCTCCGCCGCTCGTGGACAAAACACCGATCGACGATTTACGCGCTGCTCACCTCTATGGACAAGCTCGCAAGCGTGCTCCGGACACAAACCCGGCCACACGTCATCTGTCACGCAGACCTGCATCCGGGCAACCTGCTGCGTGACCGGGCCGGCAATGTATTCGTCGTCGATTGGGACGACGTGATGCTGGCTCCCAGAGAGCGAGACTTCATTTTTGTCGGAGAGCCAGCTCACGCATCGCGCGAATACGGTTCTCCGTTCTTTCAGGGATACGGCGAGGCGGAGATCGATTGGACTCTGCTTACCTACTATCGCTACGAGCGGGTGATACAAGACCTCGTCGAGGACGCCGGACAGGTGCTGTTTAGGGACGACCTGAGCGAGGAGGTAAAGTCCGAGGCCGCGCGGGCGTTTCGAGCGAGCCTCGAGGGCCGCAACTTCGCCGCCGCGCAGTCTGCCGCGGCGCATGTACCCGAAGACCTCACGGTACAAGGAATCGGCCGGAGGGGCGGCGGATCGATGCCACGGCCGCGAAGGGGCTGAGCCCCGGCCAGGGCCGCGGTGAAAGTACCAGATACGAAGTACGAGGTACGAAGGACCGCCTGCGGCGGAGTTTGTTTGGCAAAATCGCGTTGCCGACGCGTAACGGGCGAGTTTGTTGGAAGAAATGGCCCTCACCCCGCCTTCGGCGACCCTCGGCCCTGCGCGGGGTTAATTCCCGAGCCGACCGTAGGAGCGCAGAATGCATAGCGCCTCGATTGTCCGCCAGGAGCGGCCTTCCAGCTCTGTCGCCGGCGTCCAGACGAAGTATGTGATGGGCCATCCGCCGTCCGGCTGTTGAAGCCTTGCCAGTGCGTCCAGATGCGCATCGATTACCTCTTCAGCAAAAAGGCTACGGGCGATGCTCGACGGCGTTGGCGCGAAATTCAACGGCTTCAAGACCTCCCGCGGCTCATCCGGGTCAAGCGAGAGGTCGCCCAGTTGCAGCATCCGCTTCCCAAACTCTTCGAACACGCTCGCTGCCCGCGCCCGGTCGGGAACGTACTCGAAGAACGTCAGGACCGATCTCACCTCGTATCCGCCGATTTCCGCCTGCTCATCGATTTTTTGGCCAGCAGAAGGCGGTTGCCGGATCTCGCCATGGGTGCTCGATCTTCCACTTTTGGAGAAGTCCCGCTACCGCGGCGGTCGGATTGAGCGAGGCAGGCGGGTTGTCGCTGGTCTCCCACCAGGGCGCCCTCGGGTAATCTCGAACGGACGGTAGAACCCAAGGAACCCCACCCTCGTCTGTTGTGATGGTCTGTAGATAGTCACACGCTCGCCCGATCATTGTTTCTTCGATCGCGCCGACCTGATCGAGCGTCCTGAAGGCGAACTCCGTCGGCACCGGCTGACTTACCGGCCCACGAATGTCCGGCTCGAGCCCGTTGCCAAAGCCGCCGTCCTTGTTCTGGTAGGGGCGCAGCGCTTCCAAAGCACGCATCATGTCGCCCCCTAGGAAGAGCGCCGCGAAGACTTGGCGTTCGAGTACACGAGCGTTCCGCCAGATGAAATCGGCGGCAGCACCGAGGTCTACGTGAGGATTCATCCGGTTGCTCCAGGAACGATTATCCGCGATTGAGGTGACACCCGGATGTCAGTAGTGCGAGAGATGAGATGACCACGCTACGGATCGCCCAACCTTGAGCCGCCCGACGACCTCGGGAAGACGGCTTGAAGTGCTCGCTCGGCGAGTTTGTTTGGCACAACGGGTGCTGGCGCACCCGCTGTCATCCCTTCGTGTCCACCCAACCCTCAGGGCAGGTTCTCGCCGGAAGCCCTTTCAGCAGGTCACGTGGAGGATGGCTGCCACTGACTTGCGATCGGCCGCGGCGAGAAGCTCGCAGGCCTCGGCGGTAGGCCGAGCGACGACCTCCACCCGCCGTTTGGCGGCGGCGCGGTAGAGCTCGTCGGTAATCGGTAGCTGGCCGCTGGCGCCGGTACCGACGATAAGCAGCGGCGCCGACCAGGGGACCGCCTCGTCGGGGGTGAGCGGGGTATGTCCGTACGCCGCCCGTTGCTTCTTCGATGGCCCCTTCTTACGCCGCCGGATGCGACCCTTCTCGATGACGACATCGTGGTCGAAGCGCCGGCCATCGATCTCGATCTGTCCAAAGGAGACGAGGCTGCACTTCATGACCGTCCTCACGGCAAATCATGCCACGGACCCGCGGATGGGGCCAGCCGCTGGGAGGACCAGCTCGTAGGGGCTATAATCCGAGTATCAACAACCGGCCCGCGAACGAACAGGCAGCACCGAAATGAAGCGTGTTGTCGGCCTTTTGGCGACGCTGTACCGCGAGCTACGGGACTCCTACAAGATCTTCCGTCCAGAGTGGGACTGGTGGCGCTGGGGCATCGGGTTATGGTTCGATGCTGACCTGGACCCGGGCTTCGACTGGACTCACCTCTTGTTCTTTATGCATCTGGGGCCGTTCCGCTTGACCATGGGCCTCGAAGATAACGACTAAGGCAAACGGGTGACCGCGCCTCAGAGGCGCTCCAGCGCTATCACGGGTATCTTTCGCGTCGTCCGTTGCTGGTACTCCGCGAACTGAGGGCGCAACGATGCCTGTTTCTCGAAGAGCCTATCGCGTTCCTCGCCGGTCATGATCGTGGCTCTCACCGGATAGCGGTCCGTGCCCACTTCGACAGTCGCGTCCGGATGTGCTTTCAGGTTGTGGTACCAGGCGGGGTGCTTTGGCGCGCCGCCCATCGAACCGAAGACGTATATGCGCTCGCCTGGCCCGCCGGAAGCGTCGTCTTCACGCAGGTAGACCAATGGCGTCGTGTGCAGCCGCCCGCTGTTCGCGCCCGTCGAGGTCACCAGCACCATCGGTGCGCCCGCGAACGGTCCCCCCACTCTGCCCTCGTTCACTCGAAACTCTTCAATGATCCCCCGGTTGTAGTTCTGCATACGATCCGTACCTCCGCTGCGATTATCCCCGCGCAGGTCTGTTAGGGCCAGGCGAGCTGGTCGCAGTGACATTGCCTCTTGGAGATCGCTTTCCGCTTCGGTTAGGGTAGAGGTGAGTGGAGGGAGGATGATGACGTCGCGGCGGAAGGGGGCAGGAGCTGATGAGGCCCCGGGAGCGCAAGGCGGCGAACGAGCGGGCGCAAAAAACCCTTTTTTTGCAAAACGAATTCAGCGCTCATTGATCGGGCTAAGGCAATGGGAGGAGGATGACGTGGCGGTGGAACGGAATAAGAAACGCGGCGGCCGCCCTGGGACGCCGGACGGAAAGCAGTGGGCGCGACGGAACGCGATTAAGCATGGTGTGTTCGCGCAAGCACCCGTGCTCCCCCCTCCTCGAGGACGAGAGGGACCGGGAGCGGCTGCGGCAGGATGTGCTCGACTGGTTTTTCCTGGATGGCGAGTTCCAGGAGCCGCTGCCTTAGTGGGGTTGACGTGGTTAAGGAAGGTGGCCGAAGCGAAAAAGGGACTGCCGAGGCCGGCCCGGGGGCCGGGCGCCGCCCCAGGCGCTCGGCCCCAATGGTCGGGAAGGAGGTCGCTAAGTGTCGCTTCGATACGGTCGCCGGCCGGTGTCGCTCGCGCTGCTAGAGGAGGTCGAACATCACCGCCGGTTGCTCAAGCATGACCAGCACCAGGAACGGCCAGGCGAACCAGCGGAAAAGACCGAGAAACCACTCCACTCCCCGATGTATCACTCCACTTGCCTCCTTTTCCGCGGACTCTAGCGTCGTTCTCCTTCTTCCAGTAAGCGCTGCTTGCCCCGGTAGCGCCAGCCTCTATCAACGTTCGTTTGTGGAAAGGCGGCGGCTGGTTGTTGACGCTCCTCATGCGGACCCGGCTGAGGCGGAATCGAACCCACTTGGCGTGCAAGCGGCCCGCCGGTTTCGGCTTAACGAACCCACAACCGAAGCGGCGCAGGTGCCGGGCAAGAGCGGTCGTCTTCATGGCTGGAAGGGAGGCGTTGGGGCGAGATTATACCTGCGAAGGAGGAGTTCGATGATGGCGGCAGGCCGACAGAAGCTCGCTCAAGCCTCTACGTATGAATGCTCCCGGTGCGGTGATGAGTATCCGTTGGCGGGCGGCGATGACGAGTTACTGGTGATGATCCACCGGTTGCTGCATCTGGCTGCGGACTGGCGGTTCGTGTCGGCGGCGGGGCAACTGTCGGGCCAGCAGACGGGAGAGAAGCTTGCGACGGAGTGACGAGCACGAAAGGTGGATGTACGAGAGACGAGGGAGGAGGGACGAGCTTAAATGTCCTCGAAGTGCGTGAGCTGCTTGATGCGGCGGTAGCGGTCGAGGATCTCGTCGAAGGAGAGGCGTTCGAGGCGGCGGGTGCCGAAGTCCTCGACGCAGAAAGAGCCCATGACGCTGCCGAAGATGACGGCGCGGCGAAGGGTGGCCTGGTCTAGCTCCGGCTTTTGGGCGAGGTAGCCGAAGAAGCCGCCGGCGAAGCTGTCGCCGGCGCCGGTGGGGTCGACTTCGTCCTCTAAGGGATAGGCGGTCACGGCAAAGATATCGTCCTCGTTGAAGAGCATCGAGCCGTGCGAGCCGCGGGTCGCGACGAGCATCCTCGGGCCCATCTTCTGGATGGCGGCGGCTGCCTTGCGAAGGTTGTATTCGCCCGAGAGCTGACGGGCCTCCGCATCGTCGACTTTGAGAATGTCCGCGCGCTTGAGGACATCGCGTAGATGCTGGGGCGTCGTCTCGATCCAGAGGTTCATCGAGTCCATGCCGACGATGCGCTTCGAGGTTACCTGGTCGAGCACGCTGAGCTGGAGCGAGGGGTGCATGTTACCGAGGAAGACGATGTCTGCCTCTCTATACGAGTCGGGCAGGCTGGGCTGGAATTGCTCGAACACATTGAGGTCGGTGAAGAGCGTCTCGCGGCTGTTGAGGTTGTAGCTATACTCGCCGCCCCAGCGAAAGGTCTTGCCGCGAGCGTGCTCGACGCCCTGGAGGTCAATCCGCCTGCCCTCAAACACCCGCATGTGCTGCTCGTTGAAGTCCTTGCCGACAACGGCGACGAGGTTGACGTCGGTGAAATAGGAGGCGGCGACAGCGAAGTAGGTGAGGGAGCCGCCGACAACATCGTCGGCCTGACCGAAGGGCGTCTTGATGGTGTCGAGAGCGATGGAGCCGACGGCGACGATGGACATGTGTCGGGAGTATAGCGGAGGGAGGTGCGAGGTGAAAGGAGAAATGAGAGATGAGAAAGGTGAAAGGCCAAGGAGCCTAGAGACTCGAAGGAGGGCAGGCATAAAGCCTGAAGGTCGAATCGTACGGGGCTAAGTACGAAAGAAGAAATGCGTTTACGAGTGGTGCAGCTTCTGGTAAACTGGCGCCACCGTTGAGGAGGGGCTACGCAAAATGGACAACATCATACGGGTGTGCATAGTCGCCGGCTTTGAGCCGCTGCGACTGGGGCTGGTGAAGACGCTGGGAGGCTCACCGGATATCGAAATCGTCGGCGACACGACGAGCCTTGGGGACATGATCGCGAACGCGGCGCTGCGCGACGCGGACGTCTTCGTGGTGGACGTGGATGCGCTGGGAGGAGCCGCGCAGGGGACTGTGGCGCAGCTGAACGAGTGGCTGCCGGCGCTTAAGGTCCTGTTCCTGGGCAACCAGGAAGACGCGCGCGTAATTAGCCCAGACGACCTGCCAGGGTACATGAAGCTAAACACGGTCGGATTCATCTTCCGCGATGGGCCGACGGCGCGAGTGATCGATGCCGTGCGCCTGGTGGCGCAGGGTACTTTCGTCTGCGAGGCGGACGTGATCAAGCGGATCCTGGTGCGGCTGATGCACTGGGCGAGCTATACGGAGACACAGACGGAAACGCTGACGGAGCGGGAGATAGAGGTGCTAACGATGATCGCGCAAGGCGCCTCGAACAAGGAGATCGCCCAGGAGACGTTCCTTTCACAGGGGACCGTCAAGGCGCATGTCAGCCACATCATGTCGAAGTTGCGGGTGGAGAGGCGGACGGACCTCGTGCGGGTGGCGTTAACCAAGGGGCTAGTGCCGCTCAACGAGGAACAGGTCCACTAAGAAATACGGGGCACCGAAGAAGTTCTCGGGCTGCGGTAATTTCTGTAGTCCACCGGCGCAGGTGTTGACGTAAGATGTCGACAGAATGGCCGGGGCGCGCGACGTTGACGAATCGCTTTTCCGCCGGGTGTCCTCACTTTCGCTCGGCGAGCAACGCTGGCTAAAGCTGGCAATACAGGCGCTCAGGACGACGGATGCCGCCCCGACCCTGGAGCCGGAGACCCACGAGGAACCGCCCCCGCACCCGCGCCGGTTGAGGGCGGCGAACCTCGAGGACGTGATTACAGGTAAGGCAAACCTGCGCGAGCAGCTCGAGTCGTACCCGGAGCTTGCGGGCGAGCTGGAAGGACTGGCGGACGTGATCGATATGCTGCGAGAAGCAGGCGAGCGGCGTCGGCGTAAGGGTGAGGACATCCTGCGGGAGCTTCTGGAAGGTGAGGGGCAGGAGGAGAGCGGAGGAGATGGGCCCCGGGAGCGGCCGAAGGGTTAGGCTCCGGTCGATCACGTCGCAAATGTCCGCGTGTGTAGCCGCGGAGCTACGCACGCACGACCCAGCACAGATTTCAATCGCGATCACCCGCTATCGACCAGCGCTCGAAGCAGCCGTGGAGCGTCTGGGCGATCAAGGCGCGATCGGATTCGGGGTTGAGGGGCGGTGGAAGGAGGACGATCCGGCCGCGATCAACCGTGAGCTCGACGGCGACGGCACCACCGCCGCGACTGCGGGCAAAGACACGCGCGTAGTCGCTAAAATTAGGTGCGGCCTCGTCCAGTGTCGTGCGGTAAGCAAGGCGAGAGGAAAGCTCGGTGATGTAAGGGGCGAAGGGATGATCCTGGTCGGTCAGCTCGGCGCCAGGATTCCCGAACCCGGGCAGGAGGTGCTCCTGGTAGCGGAAGCCGGGCGGCGCGGGAAGCCAGGCGTAGCGCCGCCAGCCGTAACTCTCCGCTACGTCCGGGTGCGCGACATCCGGATGGGCCAGGCAGGCGATGACGCCGCCGCGAGCGAGAAGCCATTCGCTCTCACGCCGGCGCATCTCTAGGAGTTGCTGGAGGCTAAAGGCGTGCGCAGTGCTCGGGCCGTTTGTGACGGGATGTCCAGCGAAATTCCTGTGTTCCGCCTCGCCGGAGACGACTTCTTCGACGGCCCTCGAAACCGCGGCCGCGTCGACGATTAGCCGGGCGTAGTCGCTGAAGGCGGGGGCCGAAACAAAGGAATAGTTATCGAAGGAAACGCGCGGCAGAGGAATGCCGATGACGAGGGTGCGCATGATGGTCAACCCAGGTTGAATGATCTGAGGTAGGCGCGGAGGTCCTGGCCCAAATCCTCGCGTTGCAGAGCCACGTGAATAGACGCCTGAAGAAGGCCGAGCGGGCGCCCGGTGTCGAAGCGAAGGCCTTCGTATTCAAAGGCGTAGACAGGCTGGCGAGCGATGAGGCGGTCGAAGGCGTCCATAAGCCAGATCTCACCGGAGCGTCCGGGTGGCGTCTCTGCGAGGACATCAAAGATGTCCGATGTGACCACGAAACGGCCAACGGTAGCCAGATTGGAAGGTGCTTCGGCAACCGGCGGTTTCTCGACGACGCCGCGAACCTCATGAAGGCGCGGTCCGAGGGGCCGAGGATCGATCACTCCGTACTGCACGACTTCTTCGCGCGGCACCTGCTGGACGGCGAGGACGGTGTGGCCGAAACGGTCGAAGACGTCGATGAGCTGGCCGATTGCGGGGACGTCGTGGAAGATGACGTCATCCGGAAAGAAGACCGCGAACGGTTCCTCGCCCACCAGGTCTCGGGTGATTGTGACGGCATGGCCGTTACCGAGACGCTCTTTTTGGTGAACATAAGCTATGGAGACCTCGGCCGGCTTCTTTACGGCAGCGAGAAGGGTGTGCTTCTGCGCTAATTCCAACACGCTTTCGAGTTCGAAGTCACGGTCGAAGTAGCCCTCGATAGCGGTCTTGGAGGCGTTGGTAACCATGATGATCTGGTCAAGCCCGGCTGCAAGCGCTTCTTCTACGATGTAGTGGATGACGGGACGATCGACCAGAGGGAGCATCTCCTTGGGGACGGCCTTGGTGGCCGGGAGAAGCCGTGTGCCGTAGCCCGCGGCGAGGATGACGGCCTTGCGGACGTTCATACGGCGGCGCGAAAGTTCATGGCGTTGTTGCGAGCGTAGTCTATCTCAGGTGCGAAGGGGCGACAAGGAGAGGTGCTGAACGCGGCTCGCCGAGCAACACGCGAATCGGGCAAAGGGTTGTCCGGGACGGTTACAGGCACATAACAGTTTGTTTACCGCAACTATCGCCCGAATTCGCTGCAGTTATGTGCAGCTTGACAGAGCCGAACATAATCGTGATACCATTTGCGCGGTCGTGCTAGACGGGGAGCTAGCGGTGCCCTGTACCCGCAATCCGCTATAGCGGGGTTGAAGTCCCGCTCGAGGTCCAGGGTCCGCGGAGACTGCTGTCAGCATGTCAGCGTCGATGGCCTGGCCCTGCGCGGCGAGACGCTGCGAACCCCGTCAGGCCCGGAAGGGAGCAGCGGTAAGTGGTTAGTTTCGGGCGCCGCAGATAAACCGGGTTGGAGCTGCCGGCTGGCGACAAGTCTGCGGTCCGGATCGACAGTGGGTGCACGGCCAAAGCCACTGGCCCAGGCTAATTTGGGCCCAAACTGGATAAGGTGTTGCTGAGAGCCAACGCCAGGCGTCCGGTACTGTACCGGCCACCGGTGGCGCCCGACAGGCGCCGAAAAAGACGGAGCTCCTCGAACAGCCACCTTCATCTCGCAGTGGCATTAGCCCTCGCCACGTCGTCTTTGATCGCGGTGATCATTCCGATCACCCGTACGCAAGCGAAGCAGCACGCGTCTGCGCAGCCGGCTTCGGCGGTGATGAACTTACCGAGTCGAGCGGGCGCAGAAGGGGGTACAACGGCGGAAAGCGTCCGGCCGCCGCTGGGCAGCGGGCTTTTCCCGCAGCCGCTCCTATCGGCCGCGGCCCGGCTGGCTGCGGGAAGCCCGTTCGCTTCTCCGGGGACGCAGCCAGCGCTGATAATGACACGCGAGCGGGCCGTCTCCTTTACTGTCCATGAGGACGGCTACTCAGCTACTTACTCGTCCATGCAGACAACCGTGGGGCAGGCGCTGGCCAGCGAGGGCGTGCATATCCAAGACGGTGACTTTGTCTCGCCCGCAGGGAACGAGATATTGAGTCCAGGAGCGCACGTATACGTCAGCCACGCGGTACCCGTGAATCTGGTCGTCGCTGGGGAAGTTCAGAAGGTGAGGACGCACGGCCGGACCGTCGGTGACGTGCTGGCTCAGGCCGGGGTTTCGCTTCAGTCCGAGGACTACGTAGCACCGAGCGCGAGCAGCTCCGTGCGCGCGGATATGGCAATCAGCGTAACGACCGTACGTGACATGACCGAGGTCAGCGAGGAACCGGTCGAGTACGCGAGTATCATTCGATACGACGCCGAAATAGCGAACGGCCAGCGGGTGGTCACGCAGTGGGGCGAAAATGGGTCGTACCGAAAAGAGTACCGGGTGCGACTGATAAACGGCCGGGAGATCTGGAGAGAGCTTGTCAATGAGGAGATCGTTCCGCCGACTGATGAGGTGGTGAGCGTTGGCACGCACGTGAATCCGGCGGCAGCGCCGGCGCCGGCGCCAGCGGTAGATGTGCCGGCGCAGCCGGGCTGCTCTGGGTCGATGCATGTTTATGCGACCTGGTATACGGCAGCGAGCGCCGCCGGCAGCGGGGTAACCAAGACCGGAACCGGCGTCTACAGAGGGATTGTGGCGGTCGATCCACGGGTGATTCCGCTTGGAACGCGAATGTACATCCCGGGATACGGCTATGGGATTGCCGCGGACACAGGTGGTGACATCGTCGGCAATCATATCGACTTGGGCTACGCCGCGGACGACCTTAAGGACTGGCGAACGCGGTGGGTCGATATTTGTATCTTGTAGCCGTCAGCCGTCAGCCCTGCCTTTCAGCTCAAGAGTCCACTCTCGGTTGAAAGCAACAACCGGGGCAAACGTTTCGTATCATGCACGCATGAGAGCGCGTGCGCGTGCACGACCGCGGAAAAGCCTCGGACAGCATTGGCTGACCGACCGGGCAGCCCTGAGGCGGATCGTGGATTCGATGGAGATCCGCGACGACGAGACAGTCATCGAGATCGGCGCGGGGACGGGCCTGCTGACTGGACTGCTGGCGGAGCGCGCGACGCGGCTGATCGCCGTAGAGCTCGATGAGCGCCTCGCTTCCCGGCTCGGAGAGAGGTTCGCGGGGTGCGACAACGTTGCGGTTCTTGCCTCCGATGTTCTGGAGATTTCCCCGGGGGAGCTGCTGACGGCTGGCGGCGGAAGCATGCCTTACGTAGTCGTGGGCAACCTGCCGTACTTCATTGGAACGGCGATCGTCCGGCAATTCCTGGAAGCAACAGTGCGTCCACGCCGGCTTGTTGTGACGCTTCAGGCGGAAGTGGCGGAGAGCATGACGGCACCCCCCGGAAGAATGAGCTATCTCGGCGTCGAGGTGCAGACCCTCGCGATGGCGAAGGTCTTGTTTCGCCTCGCGCCGCGCGCCTTCAACCCGCCGCCGAAGGTTCGCTCTGCCGTCGTTCGGCTCGATCTGCTGGAGCCAGCGGAAGTTGAGGTGGACGACCGCGATGCGTTCTTGAGCCTGGTGCGGGCAGGATTCGCTGCGCCGCGCAAGCGATTGCGCAACTCGCTGGCGGTGGGATTGCGAATCACTGCGACTGAGGCCGCTGCGATCTTGGCTGAGGCACAGGTAGACGGCGACCAGCGCCCGGCGAACCTGAGTCTGGGCAACTGGCGAGAGGTGTATTTTGCCTACAGGCAAAGCGTCGGGCGGGTCTAAAGACCTGGCTCACCTCGCGGTGAGCCGTCCCTACAATTCGGAACGGGTAAGCAACGAATGAGGATGCGAACCGTCGCACCGGCGAAGATTAACTGGACGCTGGAGGTACTGGGGCGCCGAGAGGACGGCTATCACGAGATACGGTCGGTGATGCAGACGATCGATTTGTGTGATGAGCTGTGGGTCTCGTCGGCACCAGATCTCCTTGCGCGCAGTGTGGTTCCTGAGAATCCTCCCCCGGGAAGCGTCACCCTGAGGCCGCTTCCGCACCTTTTCAGCTACGCGGGGAACGAGAGTGTCGCAGGCTACGACGGCGTATTAGGAGAAACCGTTGTTCGCGCGCTTCGGCTGCTCGACCCCGAGGGCCGGAAGGACGCTCGCATCGGTTTAACGAAGAAGATACCGATTGCGGCCGGTTTGGGGGGTGGCAGTTCTGACGCTGCTGCTACCATACGCGTACTGCAACGGCTCTGGGCGCTAGGCTGGGAACGGGAGCGGGTCGCGGAAACCGCGGCACAAATCGGCTCCGATGTGCCGTTCTTCCTGTCCGGCGGGACGGCCTTGGCTGAGGGGCGCGGAGAGCGTGTTACGCCTCTCCCAGACGCGCTCACGGCTTGGCTTGTGCTTTTGGTACCGCCGATCAAGCTGCCGGATAAGACGAAGCGGATGTACGAGGCGGTAACGGCCGAGGACTTTAACGACGGCTCGCACAGCGAAGGTCTGTCCCAACGGTTGCAACGGGCGAAGCCTGTGCGAGAAGAAGACCTGTACAACGTATTCGAGAACCGATCGTACCAGATGTTCGAGGGCTTGGAGATCTATCGCGACGCTTTGACGGGCGCCGGAGCGGAGGCGGTGCACCTGTCGGGGGCCGGGCCTGCGTTGTTCACATTGGCCGAAGGCGAGGCGGCAGCGCTCAAGCTGAAGGAGCGCATACATGCACCGGGGGCGAAAGTTCTCGTGACGCGGACGCTTACGGACGCGGAGGCGACGGCCATCGTCGAGTAGCACGGCCAGCCGCTAAGATTAGAGCGCAATGACCGGAACGATTGTCGATATGCACGTTCACACCGTGCGCGGGGCGGCGGACTCATCCCTGACGCCGGACCAGCTGATCGAGGAGGCGCGCCGCATAGGGCTTACAGGCGTGAACATCAGCGAGCACGACAGGGTGTGGGAGCCGCATATTCTGGAAGAGTTCCGCGAGCGCAGCGGTCTGTTCGTGAGCCGGGGGATGGAGGTGTCGACGGACATGGGGCACATGATCGTAGTCGGGCTGGACCGCTACGTGGCGGGGATCCGACGGACGGCCGAGCTCCGGCGGGTGCTGGACGAAGTGGGCGGGTTCATGATCGTGGCGCACCCGTTCCGGCACTTCTTCGACCCGATCCACTTCCGGCGGGACGGCCGGCCGCCGTTTGAGATGACCCCGGAGGAAGCGGCCGAGCGCATGGCGGTGTTCAAGCTCGTCGATGAGATCGAGGTGGCGAACGGCGGGTCGACGCCGCGCGAGAACCAGTTCGCGCTGAAGGTGACGAAGGTGCTCGGGAAGCGAGGCATCGGGGCGAGCGATTGTCATTCGACGCAAGGGGTCGGGTACTACGTGACGGTATTCGAGGACGAGCTGCGGGACCAGGAGCACATGCTGGAGCAGCTGCGGGCGAGGCGATTTCACGCGGCGGAGGGGCTGCCGGCGGGTGAGCTTCGGCCATATTTGGAGGAACCGGCCAAGGCCTAAGAGTGGAGGCCTGAAGGCACTCCGATACAGTCGAATCGCCATCTAGACCATACGTTCTATACAGGCGCGGTTCTCGATGATAGAATTGGCGCCGAGTTGGGCACTACCTATGTCGCGCTGGACTTGGAGACCACGGGACTCGATCTCGAGAACGACGAGATCATCGAAGTCGGCGCGGTTCGCTTCAATGCTGACGGCGTCATCGATAGCTTTCAGACATTAACAAACCCCGGCCGCCTAATTTCACCGCCTGTCGTCGAGCTGACGGGCATCACGGACGAGGCGGTCCGCTCAGCGCCGGCAATCTGGTCGGTCGCGCCCGCGCTCGAGGAATTTCTTGGGGACTCACCGGTCGTTGGCCAAAATGTTCTCGGATTCGACATACAGTTCCTGCGTCGTGCCGGCGTACGCCACAGCGAAAGTGTGTACGACACGCACCTCCTGGCCGAAATGCTGCTGCCGGGGCTGGCGGACTATGGGCTCGCCGCGCTTTGCGAGCGTTTCGGGATAGCGCAGGAGGTGCGGCACCGCGCGGTCGCGGACGCTGAGGCTGCGCGGATGCTGTTCCTGGCGCTGCGAGAGCGGTGCGCCGCGCTCGCTCCCGAGGTACTTGGGCAGGTGGACCAATGGCTCGCGCTGACGACTTGGCCTTCCCGCCGGTTCTTTCGGGAGATTTCGGAAGTTGCGGTCGTGCGGGCATCAGGGACGTTGGGAAGCCACCGACAGCCGACGCATCCACCGGAGCCAATTTCGCCGAAGGGAAAGCCCTTGGCCGTGACGGAGGAGTTTGTGCTCTCGGCGCTGCGTTCGGCGGCGGACCACCCCGAGGTGTTCCCGGCGTTCGACCGGCGGCCGGAGCAGGAGACGATGACGGCCGCGGTGATCGGAGCCTTGAACGCCGAGGGGCGGCTGATGGTTGAAGCCGGGACGGGAACGGGGAAGTCGCTGGCGTACTTGATACCGGCCGCTTGCCACGCCGTCGCGAACGGTGATCGCGTCGTCGTGTCGACGGCGACGATCAATCTGCAGGAGCAACTGCTGAAGAAGGACATTCCGGGTGTCCAGCGACTGCTGGACTGCCAGGAACAAGGAACAGGGACCTGGAACCAAGATGGGAGGGGGCACGAGGAGCAAGGAGCCAGGAGACAGAAGCCAGATAAGGTCAGGGCGTGTCAGCTCAAGGGACGACGGAACTACCTGTGCCTCAAGCGGTTCGATGCGTTGCGGTCTGTGGGGGTGATGAGCGATGAGGAGGCGATGCTGGCGGCGCGGATCGTGATCTGGCTCTCGCAGACAGAGACGGGTGATCGTGCTGAGTTGCGCCTATCGCAGGGCGAGGAGGCGGTCTGGCGGAGGTTGAGCGCCGACGGCGCGGACTGCACGAGCAGCAACAGTCCGTATGTCGTCGAGGGAAGCTGCTTTCTGCAGAAGGCGCGACGGAAGGCGGAAGCGTCACACATCGTCGTCGTCAACCACTCGCTGCTGCTTTCCGACACGGCGTCTGGCGGGCGGGTTCTGCCCCCGTACACGCGGCTGGTTGTGGACGAAGCGCACCATCTGGAGGACGAGGCGACGAGGCAGTTCGGCTTCAGCTCGGGCGAACGCGCGGTGTCGGAGCTACTCGAGCGGTGCGAGTCGCTGCCGGGGCAGATCCAGGCAGGGCTGCGCACGCTGGAGTCGGCGCTTGGACCGCATTCTGAGCTGACCGGCGTCGCGACGGAGCTGAGTCGGCGTTCGGGGGTGTCGCGCCAGCCGGTGCGCGATTGCTTCGGAGCGCTGGCTGCGTTCATGCGGCAGCACACGATCGAGGGGTTTGAGCGAGAGCAGCGGCTGCTCATCAACCGGGCGATGCGTGTGCAGCCGGACTGGCCGGAGATCGAAATCGCGTGGGAGAACCTGCGGCTGGCGCTGAATCAGGTGACCGCGGGGCTGAAGCAGCTCGAACAGTCGCTGTCGGCGCCGGGCGCGGCCGAGATGCTGAACTACGAGCTCATCAGGGCAGAGGCAGACTCATTGCTCCAGGAGATGCAGGTAACGGCCCTCGGGCTGGCGGACGCGCTAGAGAAGGACGATCCGCAACGCATCGTCTGGCTCGAACGCGAGCGGTCCGACGGCAGCCTCGTGCTTTCATCGGTGCCGCTGGCGGTCGCAGGGCTACTAGGAGAGCATCTGTATAAGGGGCTGAGCACGCTGGTCCTTACGGGCGCGACGCTGCAGGCAGAGGGGTCATTTTCGTACTTACAAGAGCGCCTGGGATTGGCAGATGCGGACACGCTGGCGTTGGGATCTCCGTTCGACTACGGGCGGGCGGCGCTGGCCCTAGTCCCGCGAGACATGCCTGAACCCGAGTGGCCGGGATATATGGAGTCGCTCGCTCAGGCGGTCGCGGACCTCGTGCGGGCGTCGCAGGGCCGGGCCCTCGTGTTGTTCACGTCGCATGCGAGCCTCGGTGTGACGCATCAGCTGGTAGGGGAAATGTTGCGGGGCGAGGCGATCCAGGTCCTTGGGCAGGGCATCGACGGTTCGGCAAGGCAACTCGTGCGTGCGCTACAGTCGAACCCGAAGACGGTCCTTCTGGGTACGGCGAGTTTCTGGGAGGGCGTGGACATACCGGGCGATGCGCTTTCGCTGCTTATCATCCCGCGGCTGCCATTCAGTGTGCCTTCGGACCCGGTATTTGCAGCGCGATCCGCGTTGTATGACCAGCCGTTCGAGCAGTACGCACTGCCGCAGGCCGTACTTCGCTTCAAGCAGGGGTGCGGACGGCTGATCCGGACGAAGACGGACCGGGGCGTGCTGGTGATCCTTGACCGGCGGATTGCCAGCCGTAAGTAC
>VBEI01000120.1 GCA_005882715.1 Chloroflexota bacterium
CGTCGAGCGTGGTAGTGCGGGCGACCACAAGCATGTACTCGGCGATGTCGGCGCCGGAGATGAACATTTTCTGGCCGTTCAGAACATAGTTGTCGCCGTCGCGTCTCGCGTGCGTAGTGATGCGAAAGGTGTTCGTCCCCGCGTCTGGCTCGGTAATCGCGAAGCATAGCTTGAGGGAGCCGTCGGCTATGCCGGGCAGGAAGCGCTGTTTGATCTGGTCGGACCCGTTCTTGAGGATGCAGGCGCTGTCCATGGCGGTGACGAGGAGGAGGCCGGGCGAGAAGCCGTTGGCGCAGACTTCCTCGAAACCGATCGTGAGGGCGAGGAGGCCGGCGCCGTTGCCGCCGTACTCCTCGGGCACGAGGCAGCCGAGGAGCCCGACATCTGCGAACCCCTGCCACAGCTCTTCGGGAAAGCGCTTTTCGCGCCGTGCCAGCTCGCGAAACTCAGCACGCCGGGGTTCCAGCCGTTGGAGCATAGTCCGCACGGAGGTGCGTACGAGGTTGTGCTCGTCGCTTAGCGCGAAGTTCGTAACGTTTGCGGTCTGTGTAGTCATAGTCGTTCCCCCTTATCTTCCCTTGAACTCCGGAGTCCGCTTCTCCTTGAAGGCCTTCGGGCCTTCGCGGGCGTCCTCGCTCATGAACACGGCTTGGCCGATCTGCCTCTCGATCTCGAGGGCCTGGGCTTCCGGCAGGCCCTCCGTCTCCTGGACCGAGCGTTTGACGGCCTGAACGGCCAGCGGGCCGTTCGCCGCAATGCGTGCGGCTATCTCTCGGGCCACGGCGAGCGCCTGGCCATCGGCTACGACGCGGCCGATGAGGCCGATACGCAGCGCCTCGGTTGCGGGAAAGTGATCCCCGGTAAGCAGAATCTCCATCGCGTTCGTGTATGGGATCTGCCTGCGCAGGCGGACGGTTGATCCGCCCATCGGAAAGAGTCCCCAACGGACCTCTGATATGCCGAAGGTGGCGCTTTCGCCCGCGACCCGAATGTCTGTCGCCTGAAGGACCTCCGTGCCGCCCGCGATACACGCGCCCTCGATAGCGGCGATGAGAGGCTTCTTCAACTGATAATTCCTGAGCAGCCCTTTGAAGATGACGTTGTAGTCCTGACGGATCCTCTCTTCAAACTCGTTTTCCGGCGGCAGCCCCTTGATGGACCGGCTCACGAGCTGGTCGAGGTCGGCTCCTGCGCAGAAGGCGCCGTCCGCACCGGTGAGAATGGCGACGCGGATATCGGAGTCACTGTCGATTAAGTCCCAGGCGTCCGCCATCCGACAAAGCATCTCGGGGTTGAGCGCGTTCTTGACCTCTGGGCGGTTCATAACGAGCGTGACGACGTATCCGTCACGCTCCACGAGCAGGGTGTCTTTCACCGAGGGTCCCGATTCCGTGGTCACGGCTTCTCGCTGCCTACTACCCACATCGCGAAGTACTGGGAGCCGCCGCCGTAGGCGTGGCCCAAGGCAACTTTTGCGTCATTAATTTGGTGCTCGCCGGCCTGTCCGCGTACCTGCATCGCGGCTTCGGCGAAGCGGAGCATGCCGGAAGCGCCGATCGGGTTGCTGGAGAGGACGCCGCCGGAAGGGTTGATCGGCATCTCGCCCGCGAATGCGGTTACGCCATCGTCGACGAGCTTCCAGCCTTCGTTCTGTGAGGCGAAGCCGAGGTTCTCCAGCCACATCGGTTCGTACCAGCTGAAGGGGACGTAGATTTCGGCGACGTCGATGTCCTTGCGCGGGTTGGTTATCCCGGCCTCACGGTAGACATCGGCCGCGCAGTCGCGTCCCGCTTGCGGGTTCACCTGGTCTCGGCCGTAGGCCATTACGGGCTCGCTGCGCATCGCCGTGCCGAGCACCCACGCGGGCGGCTTCGGCGCGCGCCCGGCGTTCGCCTCGTTCGTGAGCACCATTGCACAGGCGCCGTCCGAGGAAGGACACGCCTCGAGGTAGCGGATCGGGTCCCAGAGCATCGGTGAGGCCGCGACCATCTCGAGGTTGATCCCTTCCATATGAAGGTGTGCGTACGGATTTCTGAGAGCATTTAGCCGGTCCTTGACGGCGACCTCCATACCGACGTGGGCGGGCGCGCCCGAGCGACGGATGTATGCCCGAACGTGCGGAGCGAAATAGCCGCCCGCGCCAGCCACGATGGGCGGCGCAAACGGCAAGCGAGACGACAGCGCCCACATCGTGTCGCTCTCGGACTGCTTTTCGAAGGCGAGGGTGAGTACCCGTTCATGGACTCCAGAATGGATTAGGTGAGTTGCGACGACCGCCGTGGAGCCGCCGACGCTGCCCGCGGTGTGGACGCGTATGATCGGCTTTCCGACGGCGCCGAGCGCGTCTGCCAGGTACAGCTCCGGCATCATCACGCCCTCGAACATGTCGGGAGCTTTGCCGATGACCATGGCTTCGATGTCGCGCCATGTCATTTCCGCGTCCTCCAGAGCCCGCGTCGCCGCCTCTCGAACCAGGCCGGCGATGGAAACGTCCCCGCGTCGGGCGCCGTGCTTCGTCTGACCGATCCCGGTTACTGCGCACCACTCAGCCATCGCGAGCCTCCAGTACGCAGACGAGATTCTGCTGGAGGCATGGCCCGGACGATGCATGGGCGACCGCACGACTTGCCGAGCCATCCATGATGCGCGATGCGGCTTCGCCGATGCGGATCAGGCCGGTGGCCATGATGGGGTTCGCGCAGAGGGGGCCGCCGGACGGATTGAAGGCAGTGCCGTTGTCCAAGCCGATGGCGCGCCGCAAGATGAGCTCTTCGTGGGAGAACTGGGCGTGCAGTTCGGCGACGTCGACTGGGCCTTGGTTGGCTCCGGCGTTTCGGGCGGCGAGCGCGGCGGACGGCGAGCTGGTAAGATCGCGAGCGCCAAGGGAATGGGAATCGATGCGATGGTCGATTCCGGCGATCCAGGCAGGGCGCTCGCTGATCCTTCTCGCGAGATCGGCTGTGGCGAGGACAACGGCGGCGGCGCCGTCAGACACCGGCGGGCAGTCGTGTTCGCGCAGGGGGGAGACGGTATAGGGCGCCGATAGCAGCTGTTCGACGCTCGTCTCGCTTGTGCGCTGAGCAGATGAGTTGCTCATCGCGGACTTATGACTGCGCGCGACGATATTGGCGAGGTCGCTCTCCGAGTAACCGTCAGATTCGAGGAGCGCCCGCGCTTGGAGCGCGGCGATGCTCACCGGGTCGGGCCAGAGAGGCGCGACATAGTAAGGATCGTGTTGGAGAGTGAGGATCTCGTTGGTGTCGCCGATGGACGACTTGCCGAAGGCGTAGACGAGGGCAGAGTCGATGTCGCTGACCTGGAGGCGGACCCACGCCTCGTAGAGCGCCCAGGCGCCGTCCATCTCGACGTGCGATTCGATGATGGGAGGCCAGGCGCCGACGGCGTCGAGCGCGCTCACGAATGAGAACGGGGCGCCCGCCAGATAATCGCAGCTGCCGGAGACGGTGAAACCGATCTCCTTCTTCGGGATCCCTGAGCGCTCGACGGCCTCGTTCATTACGGGGAGAAGCAACTCTACCTCGTTGCGAAGAGGGTCTGGGGCGAAGCTGGTCGACTGGGCGAAGGAGACGACGGCTACGTCTCGCACTACATTCTGTCCTTGTAGGCGTCGTACGGGGCGTCCGGCTCGCCGGTTGGGCGAAAGTGTTTGATGCTCTGGAGCGTCGGGCCGCGTTCCTCGGGGGGTACCCAGACGGCCTCGACGCGCATACCCATGCGGACCTCGTCGACGGGTACTTCTTGAACGAGGTGGAAGAGAGTGATATCGGCGCCGTCGAGGAGGACCGAGGCGCAGACGTAAGGTACCTCGACGGCGGCGCCGGCGAAGGGGATGTTGACGATGCAGAAGGTCGTGACGGTACCCTGGTCTGCGAGCTCCACCTCGTCTCGAGTGGCGATGCCGCAGGTGGGGCATGAGCCGCGCGGAGGCACGTATACCTTCTCGCATTCAGGGCAGCGCTGGCCGAAGATCTTGCCGTTCGCGATCTGGCGAAGGAAGCGGGACTGCGCCTCGCCGGCGGTCATGGTGTAGTCGAGCCGGATAGGCGTCCGGATCTTGCGGACAGGCTCGGTCCGGGGCTCGGTCAAGCTGGATCCTCAGGTTCGAAG
>VBEI01000121.1 GCA_005882715.1 Chloroflexota bacterium
ACTCCCTGCGTCAGAAGGTGCAGCGGGTACTTCGTTCCGACGCCGACTCCGCCGTGCAGCAGGTGAGCGAGTTCGAACACCGTCTGGGACGCGCGCACAGCCCAGTGCTTCGCCAGCCAGACCTCATGCGTGTTCTCCTGGTCGGCCTCGAAATGCGCCAGAGCATGGTACGCCGTCCAGCGGGCTGTCTGCGTCTGCATGAGCATGTCCGCCGCGTGGTGCCGCGCCGCCTGGAACTTCGCGATCGGCTGCCCGAATTGGACGCGGTTCGAGATGTACTCAGCGGTCATCTCCGTCACCCGCTGCATCAGCCCTGCCAGCTCGATCGTCCCGAAGGCGGTCGACAGCGCATCACAACGCTCGTGCAGTTCCTCTGCCGCCGGCCCTTCGGCGAGAACGACGACGGGTTCGGATGGCAAAGCATCGAACTCCACCCGCGCGTAATCCGCGCGGTCGAGGACCATCACCGGCTCCCTGTTCGCGCCGTCGAGCGGGATCGCAGCGAACGCATCGGTGCCGTCGGCCGACACCGGCGCGAGCACGCAGTCCGCAGCCATCCCGAAAGGGACAAGCGACAGGACACCGCTGAGACGGCCGCCGTTCAACTGTAGCGGCGGGGCTTTCCTCGCCCTTTCGGCGCGGTTATCTGCCTGCCGGCTCGACTCAGAGACCGTATAGAGCCGCGACCCACTGCTCAGATCACGAAGGTGTGTCTCTGCCTCGGAGCTTTGTGCCGATGCGAGAAGGTAGGCCGCCACACTCGCGACATTCACGGGCGAAGGCACGCCCGCATAGCCCATCTCTTCGATCACGATGGCCGCCTCGAGCAGCGATGCCCCGCCGCCTCCGGCCGATTCGGGCGCAGTCAGCCCGAGCCAGCCTAGCCGCGCAAACTCGCTTAGGTCGCTCGCCGAAAGCTGCGCGCGGCCGCGCTCGAGGTCGTATAGCCGTTCCCAAGGATAGCGGTCTCGCAGGAAGGAGCGCGCCGTATCGCGCAGGAGCTTCTGAGTCTCCGAGTCAGCGAAAAGCACGAGCTACCTCGCGAGGCCAAGCCCGTGGGTGGCGATTATGTCCCGCTGGACGTCGTTCGATCCCCCGCCGAACAGAAGCACAAGCGACGACTTGAGCGCCCGTTCGACATCGCCTTGAAGCAGCTCTCCCGCGGACCCGCGTTTGATCAGGCCCGGCTGACCCAGCGTCTGGAGCGCCTCGTTGTAAAAGCGGGTCTGGAATTCGGTCGAGAGCACCTTTAGAAGGGAAGCTTCGTAATAGGGCACCTCGCCGTTCGCCACCATGCTCGCCATCTTCAGGTCCATCACCTTGAGCGCGTTGATGTCGGCCGCCCAGCGGGCGACCGCGGAAGGCATCCAATCGCCAGAACCGTTCCCGTTCTCTCGTAAGAACGACGTCACGGAGTCGAAGACGCGCTCGATGCCGGGGATCGGACTGATCGCAATGCGCTCAAAGTCAAGCTGCGTGGTGATATACATCCACCCCCGGTTCTCCTCGCCGACAAGCGCGGAGATCGGCACCCGGACGTTGTCGTAAAACGTGATGTTCGTCCGGTAGCCGCCCATCGTTGGGAACGGCCTCACCTCGATCCCCTCCGAGTCCAGCGGGACGATGAGAAGCGAAATCCCCCGGTGCTTCGGCGCCTCAGGGTCTGTGCGGACGGCGAGCCAGACGTAGTCAGAATGATGCGCGCCCGAAGTGAAGACCTTCTGGCCGTTCACAACATAAGTGTCGCCGTCCCGAACCGCCCGCGTCTCCAGCGAGGCGAGGTCCGTTCCCGCTCCCGGCTCGCTATACCCGATGGCAAACTCGATCTCGCCCCGAAGGATGCGCGGCAGATACTCCCTCTTCTGTTCTTCACTTCCCACGCGCATCAAAGCGGGCGCCACGGTGTTCAGCGTTACGATCGGCACAGGAAGTCGCCGGTACATCATCACGTAGTTGAAGGCGTGCAGGTACAGGACGGACTTACCCCCACCGCCGTACTCCTTCGGCCATCCGAGGCCGAAATAGCCGTCGGCTCCTAGCCTCCTCCAGAAAGCCTTCGTCAGCCGCCCCGCCGTCTCGGCGCCGTTCGTCGAGATCTCATCCAGCAGGTCTGCCGAAACGACCGAATCCAGATATTTCCCGAACTCCGTCCGGAACTCCTCTACCTCCTGCGGATACGTGAAGTCCACCAGCCGCCCCTATGCGAATGCCTTGATCGATCCGCCGATTACGCCGCTGGCCTCGAGGCGCTCCAGTTCTTCGTCCGAAAGGCCGAGCAGCTCTTGTATCACCTCGTGTGTATGCTCCCCCATGATTGGAGCGGGCCGCCGGTGGGAAGCGTCTATCCCAGAGAAGCGGAAAGGCCACTGCTTCTGCCAGTGCGTGCCGGTGATCGGGCGCGTCATCTCCTTAAAGAAGCCCATATGCTGGAGGCCCTCGTCTTCCGGAAGCAGATAAGCCTTCACGACCCGGCACGCCTTGACCCCCCGCGCCTGAAGTTCGCGCTCGAGCTCTGGGCCATCGCGCTCCTTCACCACTTCCGCAATCGCGGCGTCAAGCGCTGCTTCGTTTCTCTTGCGTGCCTCGCTGCCGGCGAACCGGTCGTCGGAGGTGAGCTCCGGCCTGCCAAGGCCGTTCGCAAGCGCTGAAAACTCTTCGTCGGAAGCGACGGCAATCGTGATCCACTGATCGTTGCCCGCCGTCTGATAAGCGTTGTGGGGCGCCATCCAAGGGTGCTTGTTGCCGTGCCGAGTCGGCACCGGCGCGCCGTGCTGCACCGCGATGTGCTCCGGTGCGAAGATACTGTCCAGCGTCTCGCACTGCGGCACTTCTACCGCCATCCCGCGGCCTGTCGCCTCCCGCTGCTGCAGAGCGAGCGAGATCGCCGTCATAGTGTGCAGGCTCACGATCGGGTCGCAGAAGCCGCCCATCATCTGCGGCGCTTCGCCTTCGTATCCCGTCATCGACGCGCACACCAGCTGCTCGAACGCCACCCCGTAGCCGACGTACTCCTCCCAAGGTCCGCCCGGGCCGTAGCCCGGCATCGTGACCGCGATAAGGTTGGGGTTAATGCTCAGCAGGTGCTCTCTGGTTAGCCCGAGGTTCGGCATCACGCGATTGGCGTAGTTACTGATGACGACGTCCGCCCCCGCAACCATTCGCTCGAATATCTCCTTCCCTTCCGGCGAGGATAAATCGAGCGCCATGCTGCGTTTGCCGCAGTTCGTGTCCACCCAGAGCGGGCTCCACTCCCACCAGCTCTCTCGCGCCGTCAGCGCCCAGATGTAGCGGTAGGGGTCCGGCCGCTGCGCCGACTCGATCTTGATGACGTCCGCCCCCAGCGCTGCCAGCATGACAGTCGCGTACGGCCCTGACCAGAACCACGTCATGTCCAGCACACGAATCCCCTCGAACGGCTTCGACGAAGGGCGCGCCCCATCACCACCCCTCGCCCCATTCCTGTAAGGGCTACCGGCGGTCGCCCTCACGGCCTCCTCCATCGAACCGCCTTCCCGCAACCGCTCTCGCTCAATCGGCTCCGAACCCTGAATCGAATAGCTGACCCGCGGCACCTTCACCGTGCGCCCGTCGATCTCCGCCTCTTTCCAGAACCCTCTTGCCTCGAGTTGCGGACACTGCACGCGGTCGGCCGCCGTCTGAAAGGGCGCTGCCGGCAGCCGAAAGGCCTGGGCCTGCTCAAAGACTTCCCGTCGTGTCCGCTCCGATAGCCACGGCTGCACCCGCGCCTTCAGTTCCTCTGCATGCGCAGTCCGCCATCCGTAGTCGTGCGCCTGCGGGTCCTCGAAGATCTCCCCGATCCCCATGAGCTGGCACATCATCTCCCAGTGCGTCGGCGTTAGCGGCGGGATGCCCACGTACCCGTCGGCGCACTCCATCGGCCCCATCGGCCACGGATTGCCGCGCCGTTCATATGGGAAGCCGAGCATGCTCTTCACCAACCACGGCGCGATCAACATCGAGGCCGCCACCGCCTGCTGCGACACCTCGATGTACTGCGGCGCGCCGCCTTGCCGGATATGCCGCAGCCCGGTCAGCGCGGCGACAAGCGCAAACAGCCCGCTGATGCGCGGTATCATCTCGCCCCCGGGGCGCAGCGGCTCACGTGACGGTTCTCCGAGCACGCTCATCCAGCCGCCCAGCGCCGTGATCCCAAGATCACTGGCCGCGTAGTCCGCATACGGCCCGTCAAAGGCGTGATCAGCACGCACGTGGTGCCGCCCTCAAAATTGCCGCGAAGCTCCGCCGGCTTAAGCCTAAGCACGGCAAGCGCCATCTCGCTCTCGACGAACACGACGTCCGCGCTTGCGCACGCCTCCCGTGCTGCTTCAGGGGTCGACCGGACTGCCGTTTTCCCTCGCGAAAGCCACTCCCATGTCGCGCTCCGACGCTCGCCGTCCGTCTCGTAATACGGAGGCGCCTTGCGCAGCGGCGATCCTTCAGGCGGCTCAAGCATCGTGACGCTCGCCCCAAAATCGGCCATGTGCTTAGCCGCCATCGCGGCGGAGCCCTGGCCCGACACCTCGATTACATCAAGCCCCCTGAGAATGGACAAACCCTCACCCCCTCATCCGGGCGACACTTGCGAGAGCGACCGGTACCGCCGATTATACAGACTCGGACGCAGGCGACAACACCGACCAAAATTCAATCCCTAACACCTAAGCGCGATGCCGCAACTAATGGACGAACAGACAGCCCTCGTCGGCAAAGAGAGCCCGGCCCGGCCCGCGCCCTACGCCGTCAACCAGGCGATGGCCCGCTTCTGGTGCGAGATGGTGGAAGACCCCAACCCGATCTACTTCGACGAGGACTACGCGCGATCAACATGGCTCGAAGCTCCGTTCGCGCCGCCGGCGATGCTCTTTACCTGGGGAATGCAGCCCGTCTGGCCGGAAGAGGGCCGGCACGAGAGCATGATCGCGCGCCTCAGTCTCCCCGGCTGCACAACCACGCTGGCAGTGAACGCGACGCAGGAATATCTGCTGCCCATCCGCTACGGGGACATCCTCACGGTCACGAACCAGATAGCCTCCATCGGCGAAGAGAAGACGACCCGACTCGGCACCGGCCACTTCGTGACCACCCTCGACACATTCCGCAACCAGCACAACGAGGCCGCCGGCAGGCACAGCTTCACGCTGTTCATATACCGGCCGCCGCTGGCTGACACCGCTGCGGCTACCAGCGGTCGCACCACTGGCGGCGCGTCGCGGCAGCCCGAAGCGCCCGCTACCTCGCGCGTCGAGACGCTGCCCGCGCTCAGCTTGCCGCTAACCCTCCGCCGGGCTATACAGGCCGTCGCCGGCACTCGCGACTACTACCCTTTTCACCACGACGAGC
>VBEI01000132.1 GCA_005882715.1 Chloroflexota bacterium
CTCTCGAAATGCGGAAACGTCATCGTCGCTGAGCGCCGTCTCGCGATAGTTGTACTCGAACTTTTGACGATTGCGCTGGATGCGGCCAAGGTACTCGTCGTAGGTCAGGCCGGAATCGAACCGGTCTTGGGTGACAACGCTCTCCTTTTGCTGAGTCATCGGGCCTCCAATCTCTGTCCGCGGCGGGCTGAGAATATCACAGGTAGGGAAGGGTGACAAACGTCACGCGCGACGGGCTTTCGCTTCTTCCCACAGCGCCAGCTTCTGGTCCGCAGGGACCTGCCGTAAATCTAGATGCCTCTCCTCTACAATCTCCTCCATGCTTCTGAACAGGCTCGTGAAATTCCGCGATGCGTATCGCAGCGCTTCCTCAGCATCCAGATCCAGCTCGCGCGCCAGATTCACCAGCGCGAATATCGCATCGCCCAATTCTTGCTGCTTCTGCTGTGGCGTCTGGGCTTCTCTCAATTCTTCGAGCTCCTCTCCAAGCGCTTGCCACACTTCGTCCAGAGACTCGAACGCAAACCCGGCGCGGACAGCGCGTCTCTGAATCGCCTGAGCCTGAACCAACGCGGGAAGTGACAGAGGAATTCCCGTCAGGGCTGACTCACCGGCGCGTTCCCGCGCTTTGAGATCGTCCCATTGCTCGATCACTGCGTCAGGTGTATCGGCAACAGCGTCCCCGAAGACGTGCGGATGGCGGCGGATCAATTTGTCGCTTATGCCATCGATGACATCTCGCATCGTGAACTCACCCGCTTCCTCAGCGAGTTGCGCCTGGATGAGCACCTCGAAAAGCAGGTCTCCCAGTTCCTCGCAAAGCTTCTCCGGGTCTGCGGACTCGAGAGCCTCGAGCGTCTCGTGTGTCTCTTCCAGGAGATAAGGAGCCAGCGATTGGTGAGTCTGGACCTTATCCCAAGGGCAGCCGTCGGGTCCTCGAAGCGTCGCGATGATGCGCCTCAACCCAGCGAAGGTGGCCGGACGGCGCCTGTCCCGCGTCATACCGAGCATGTCTTCGACATTGGTCAAGGGCCATGATAACGGTCATGCGAATCGTTGACAAAGGAATCGCTCCGTACCTACGATGAGAATCCAACACGTGCCTCGGCCGTGCCGAAAGGGAGGCAACTTGGCGGTACTTCGCGCCGTAATAACGGGGCTTTTCATCCTGGCGATCCCTGTTTCGCTCATTGCCACAAACATTCGCGTAGCCGTCTCGGAACAGCGTGTCTATGACTACTCCGTGAAGACGTACGATGCCGCCTCCCGCTCCGGCATACCTGAGTCAGAGCTAATTCAGGCCAATGGAGAGATCCATCACTACCTAACAGCCGAGGACCCGCCGCCATTGGCGATCAATGTGACCAACAGCCGGGGCGTCAGCGGATCTCTGTTTACAGCCAAAGAGACCGCTCACATGGCCGATGTTCGGGACCTGGTGCAGATGGCCTTCACAGTGCAAGTAATCAGCGCAGCCGTTGTGCTGACGCTCGCGACTCTACTGCTTGTTCTCGGGCCGCCACGTCTTCTGGCGATCGCCGGCCTCGGTGGAGCACTGCTGACCGGTGGGGTTCTGGCGCTCGCGGGTATCGCAATCGCTTCGGGGTTTGACTCCTTATGGACGGAGTTCCATGTGCTGGCCTTCAGCAACGATTTCTGGGCGCTCGACCCAAGCAGGGACCATCTAATTCAGATGTATCCGGAGGCGTTTTGGCAGGAGATTACAGCGCTCATCGTAGTCGCTACGCTGTTGGAAGCCTCGCTCATGGTTGGAGCCGCCTCGGCATATCTGATCTTAGGAGGCCGTCAACGCCGAATGCCGGTCCTGTGGCCCGGCCTTGCGCTTGCCGGTCGTGCCCGGCATTCACGCCCTAAACTCCCCTCTCCGACCCCGAAGCACTACTTTCGCTGAGGCCGCCGGCTCAGGAGCGGAAGCTAGTTCAGGCTACAGGCGCAGTTAGTACAGCCTCCGCCGCAGCCGTCGCCAATTAGATTCGGCTCGCCGGCTGAGTCTTTGCTGACGGCGGAGAAAATCGAGATCAGTCGCAGCCCCGCTGCGTGGCCCTGCGGACAGCTGGTGGGGTCATCTATCGCGGTTAGCGGAAGCAATCGCTCGAAGCGCGCCCCGCATTCCTCGCATAAGTATTCGTAGAGAGGCATCGGCTTCTTCCATCAACGATGCTAGGTGGCTACGCGGCCGCCGTCAATTGCCGTACAATTCCAAGCCATGCAGTTCCAGATTCGCGAGGCGCGGGCGGACGAAGCCGAGGCTCTCCTCGAGTTGTGGAAGCTTACCGGCTCGGGCCCGTCCATCACCGACACGCCGGAGCACCTGCGAATGCTAACGGAGCAGGCGCCGGATCTCTTTCTCGTTGCCGAGAGCGAAGCGCGATTAATCGGGTCCATCCTGGGTGGGTGGGACAACTGGCGAGGGCATATCTACAGGCTGGCCGTGCACCCTGATTTCCGCCGTCGCGGCCTGGCCCGCGCGCTGACCGATGAGATCGAAAAACGCCTGCGGGCCCGCGGCGCTCGGCGGATCTACGCCCTCGCGTCGACCAAGCAGGAGATGGGCGTCAGGTTCTGGGAGGCGTTGCCCTATGAGAAGTCCAAGGACGTGCCGTACGTGCGGACGTTCGCCGACCCTCTCTAAGGCCGAGCGAACCTACTCCAAGTAGTCCTTCAGCTTCTTCGAACGCGATGGGTGCCGTAGCTTACGCAGCGCCTTGGCTTCGATCTGGCGGATACGCTCGCGCGTTACATCGAACTCGCGGCCGACCTCCTCCAGCGTGCGGCTACGGCCATCTTCCAGACCGAAACGCAGGATCAGCACCTTCTGCTCGCGAGGTGTCAGCGACGCGACGACTTCCTGCACCTGTTCCTTCAAAAGCTGGTGCGATGCCGCCTCCGCGGGCGCCATCGTGCCCTGGTCCTCGATGAAGTCGCCGAGATGCGAGTCCTCTTCTTCGCCGATCGGCGTCTCGAGCGAGACGGGCTCCTGCGACACCTTAATGATCTCCCGTACCTTGTCCGGCTGAATCTCCATGCCCCGGCCGATCTCGTCGCTCGAGGGCTCCCGGCCGTACTCTTGCACGAGCCGCCGGCTTATGCGAACGAGCTTGTTGATCGTCTCGACCATATGCACCGGTATCCGGATCGTACGAGCCTGGTCGGCAATTGCACGCGTAATCGCTTGGCGAATCCACCACGTTGCGTACGTGCTGAACTTGAAGCCCTTGCGGTAATCGAACTTTTCGACGGCGCGAATAAGGCCGATGTTTCCCTCCTGGATCAGGTCCAGGAGCGACATCCCGCGCCCGATGTATTTCTTGGCAACGCTGACGACGAGCCGCAGGTTGGCTTCGGTGAGACGCTTCTCCGCGCGAAAGCCCTCGTCCTTCAGGCGCTGGAAGTGTGCCCGCGCTTTCTCCTCGTACGGAAGCAACTTGTCCGCCAACCCTTCGGGCGGCGCGGGCAAGCGCCCGTCTCCGCCCATCGTCTGCGTGGCCCACGAGACCATTTCCGGCGTGAGAATGTGTGTCACTATGGAGATCCGCACCTGCAGGCGTTCCGCTTCCGGCTCCTCAATCTTGAGGGTGGCCGCCAGCTTCTCCGCCATCTCGACGTTCACTTCGCCGTCTACCGTCTTGCGGAACTCCTCATTGGCGATTAGCTCGGCCGGCTTGAGCTTGCCCACGCCGAGCTCCTTCGTTACGGTGGTGATCGCCCTCTGTAGCTCGTGCAGCTCCTGCACCAAACCCACAAGAACGTCTACCGCGCGAGCATTCCGGCCGAACTGCTCGAAATGCGCCTGCTCAATGCGGTGGATGTAGTCGCTTTCCTCCATTGAGCGGGCGAGCTTCTTTTCGTCATCGGCGGTGAGCAGGCTAACCTTTCCGATCTCGCGCAGATACATCCGGACCGGGTCATCGATGCCTTCTTCAAGCTCGATATCCCCGACCTCCGGCTCAACCTCGTCCAGTTTGTCTGGTGCCTCTCCCCACTCCTCCATCTCAATGGGCGAGCGGGTACTGACCCGCGTGACCGGGCTCGCATCTTCGTCCTCGGCGATTGCCGGCTGTCCTTCTAGTGAGGCCTCGCCGGGCTCGTCGGTCGTGTCTTCGATCTCGGAGTCATCGACGATGTCTTCCAGCAGATCGTCCGCGAGTTGACTCCGCCGCTGCCTGCGCTCTAGAAGGCTCGGATCTTCGCCGTAGTGATTAACCATGGTTTTCCGTTTGAACGGCCTCAGAGCCGTCATGTACTTCTCTCCTATGCAATTTCAATCCTGTTCTCATATCTTGCGCCTGGAGGCTCAGGACCTCCCATAGCTCTTTGTCACCTTCTATTTCCTCGCCCGATGCCGCCTCAGCCAGCACCGAAGCGCCCACCTCCGCTTCGCGCTCCGCCAAAAGAGCACCGGTAGCCTCTTTCTCCGCTTCCAGTCCTCGCCGGACGAGACGCTGAACGCAGTCGGCAAACGCCTGGCGCGCTTGTTTGATATCGAAGTCTGGCATCTTCCGCAAGGTTAGACGCTCAAGGTGTGGCCACAGTTCCACCGGAACAGCGTTCTTTACGCCTTCTATTTGCCACTCGCCGTCTGCCTCTGCGCCTATACCCTTCCAGGCCCCTAGTAGCGCCCGGTTCTCGCTGTTCCAGAGAAGTTCCTCGGGCGTCCCGAGTGCGTCCTCGCGGAGGGCAGGATACTGTAATAACAAGGCGAGCAGAAACTCTTCTCGGTTGTCGCCCTTCGCTGCCGCGGGTTCAGGTTGAGGCGCTGTTAGTTTCGAAGCGCCGGGCCGAGCCGTCGCGGTGGACAACATCGCACTGAGTTCACGCTCCCCCGTGGCTGTCAACCTGCCCAGCCGTTGGAGGTACTGTGCCCGAACAACAGGATCGGTAACCACAGCGAGTATCGGAAGGAACTCGTGTGCCAGCCGCGAACGTCCAGCAGGAGTGGACAGATCGTGCGCGGCCGCGAGCGCATCCAGCCGGAAATCGAGCACTGGCACCGCACCGTCGATCAGACTTCGCCAGTCCTCCGGCGCCGCTCGGATTACGTCGTCTGGGTCGCGTCCATCGGGCAGCACAGCCACCTTTAGCTCCACGTCCACGGTCTGCTGGTAGCCGGCCAGGCCACGCCAGGTGACCACCGGCGCTGTCAACCGACTGTCGATGAGCGCCCCCCGGACAACGTCGTGACCCCGGATGGCCGCGTCTCTCCCCGCTGCATCCGCGTCTAGCGCGAGCACGATCTCACTTGCTATCCGTCGGAGCAGTCTGACTTGCCGCTCGGTCAGCGCCGTTCCCATTGAGGCGACGACGTTGTCGAAAGCATGCTGGTGTGCTGCGATAACGTCCATGTAACCCTCAACGACTACGGCTCGTCCCTCTCGCCGGATCCCGCCGGCCGCGCGGTGAAGGGCATACAGCAGGCCGCTCTTGTCAAACACTGGAGACTGCGCCGTGTTGATGTACTTAGCTCCTCCAGCGTCACGCTCGTCGAGTGTACGGGCGCCGAATCCAGCAGTACGTCCCTTATCATCGCGGATGGGAAACATAAGGCGTCCTCGGAACCGGTCGTGAAAGCCCGAGTCACTTTGCACCGCAAGGCCGGCGCGCAGCAGCTCCTGATCTTCAAACCCGATGCGACGAAGATGATTACGCAGAGCGTCCCACGCGCCCGGGCTGAATCCTAAGTCGAACTCGCGGGCGGTGGCGGTGTCAATGCCGCGCTGCTTCAGATATTCCCGAGCCGGTGCGGCCGCCTTGTCATCGACCAGAAGCTTGCCATACCAATCGGCTGCCGCCTCATTCGCGGTGAACAGCCGCTCTCGTCGCCGTTGCTCCTGACTGGACTCCCGGCGTCCGTGCAACTTGATGCCGGCCCGCTCAGCCAGCATCCTCAACGCTTCCGAAAACTCTATTGCCTCCTTCTTCATGACGAATGTAATCAGGTCGCCGCCTGTCCCGCAGGCACCGAAGCAGTGCCAGCTCTGCCTTTCCGGCGTTACTATGAACGAGGGAGTCCGCTCGTTATGGAACGGACAAGGCGCCTTGAAGGAACGGCCGGACTTTTGCAACGCTACGTACTGGCCAATGACATCAACAATGTCGAGCCGGGCCTTGACTTCCTCAACCTCGTTCATATAGCTATAGCCCTCGGGCTGATACGAACACAGCCTCAGGGTGGTTTTTGGGCATGTGGACAGGTGTGGGACGGTCAGCAGAGGGGATGATGGACTCTCTCTGGTACACCCACATTATACAACACTGCGGCTCACAAGAAAGTTTCGGCTTTGGCCGAGTGAATCTTAGAAAACGTTTGCTGCCCGGGGGGGTGCGGTCGGAGACATCCCGTCGGTGCAAGCGTCGCCACTAATGTAGCGGGGCGCCCAACCGTTCGGCGGTGGCTAGCGCAAACTGATCGGTCATCCCGCAAACGAAGTCCGCGACGCGCCGCCATAGCGGGTCTGAAGCGACGCCGAAATCTGTGTGCATACCCTCCGGGTGCTGTATGAAATGGTTGTAGAGCACAGAAATTACCCGTTTGGCCTGCTCTGATTCCTCCCTGCGGCCCTCCCAGAGGTAGACGCGCTGGAACATGAACTCGCGAAGCGTGTTTGCAGCCGAAGCAACCTTGTCGCTCATCCCGATCCGGATTTCCGAACGCGGAATGCCCGTCTCACCCGTCGCCGCCCAAGAGTTCTCGATGATATCGCAGACCAACGCGTTGATCCGCTCCGAGTGCCGCCTGCCCAGAAGATTCGAGACTTCCTCCGGTAGCTCTTCCTCCGCGATTACGTCCGCTCGGAGCGCATCAGCGATGTCATGGTTGATGTACGCGACGGCATCGGATACCTTCACGATTTGACCTTCAAGGGAAGCAGGCGTGCCGTAACCTTCGGCGAAGATGTCTTCTCGCACTTTCGAACTATTCACGATGCCGTCCCTGGTCTCCCAGGTCAGGTTCAGGCGCTCCAGCTCGTCCACGACCCTCAAGCTCTGTTCTGCGTGACGGAAGCCTTCCGGAAGCAAGTCGGCAAGCGCCTGCTCGCCGGCGTGCCCGAACGGAGGATGACCGATGTCATGTGCCAACGCGATCGCTTCCGCGAGGTCTTCATTCAGGTTCAGGCCGCGTGCGATCGTCCGCGCGATCTGTGAGACCTCCAGTGTATGAGTCAACCTCGTCACGAAGTGATCGCCCACCGGTGCAACGAACACTTGCGTTTTGTGCTTTAGGCGCCTGAATGACTTGCAGTGAAGGATCCGGTCGCGGTCCCGCTGGAACTCAGTGCGGACCGGCGAGGGCTCCTCGGGGATCCTGCGGCCACGCGTCTGGTCGCTGCGCACAGCATAAGGCGAAAGCGCCTGCTCTCCCTCTTCGAGACGCCGGCGGACAATCGATAAGTCCATCGACAACGATTCTAATGCCTGTAGCGCCGTCTACTCGACGGTAACCGTCTTAGCAAGATTGCGCGGCTGGTCCACGTCGCATCCGCGACGAACAGCTATGTGATAAGCGAGCAGTTGAAGCGGTATCGATGTGAGGACCGGTGCAAGCAGATCGGTAATCTTGGGCACGTACACCACATGGTCTGATTTGTTCGCAACTTCCTCGTCACCTTCTGTCGCGACGGAAATCACGATTCCCTCGCGTGCTCTGACTTGCTCGATGTTGCTCATCATCTTTTCGTGGATACCGTCCTGCTGCACCAGCGCGACGACAGGCATCTCGCGGTCAATTAGGGCGATAGGCCCGTGTTTCATCTCGCCAGCGGGATACCCCTCAGCGTGGATGTAGCTGACCTCTTTCAACTTGAGCGCCCCCTCCATAGCGACGGGATACTGCAGCCCGCGACCGAGGAAAAGGAAATCTTCGTAGCGATAGAACTCTTGTGCCAGGCGCTCGTAATCCCCGCCGCGATGCACCACCTCCCCGGCCAAATATGGCAGCCGCGCGAGGGGCGCAAGGAGCCCGCCCATCCGTTCCCGATCAATCACCCCGCGCTCCTGGCCCATATAACACGCGAGCAGATAGAGCGCGCCGATTGCCGCGACGTATGTCTTTGTGCTCGCCACGCCGATCTCCGGCCCGCATCGCGTGTAGATAACGCCGTCCGCGACTCTAGTAGCCTGGCTGCCAACAACATTGCAGACCGTGACCTGCGGGCAATCTTTTTCCTTGGCCATCTCCATGGCGGCCAGCGTATCCACCGTCTCACCCGATTGCGTGAGCGAAACGAAGAGAGTTTCAGGACCGATGATCGCTTCGCGGTAGCGCATCTCAGAGGCGTTCTCGACCTCAGCCGGTATGCCGGCAACCCGCTCGATGTAGTGTCGGCCGATCGTCGCCGCGTGAAGGCTGGTGCCCATGCCCACTAATACAACACGCTTGACGTTCTTGAGCTGCGAGCGGCTAAGTTTCAAGTCTTCCAGCTCTACGCGCGATTCCGAGAAGAGCGCGCGCGCACGAAGCGTGTTCAGGATAGACTCGGGCTGCTCCGCGATCTCCTTCTGCATGAAGTGCTTGAAGCTACCCTTCGCGGCGGAGACAGGATCATATGCGATCTGCTGTGGGCTTCTCTCGACCGCCCGGCCCCGGTTCCTGTACACGGCGCGCCCTGCCGTCACACGAACCACATCGCCGTTATCGAGGAAGACGACCCGTCGGGTATGCGGTAGGAGGGCCGGCAGGTCGCTCGCAAGGTAGCTCTCTTCGTGTCCGTAGCCGACGACGACTCCTCCCGCGTTGCCTGCGCGCGCGGCGACTATGGTTCCCGGCTCTCTTCTCGCCATCACCAGTATGGCGTGGGCACCGGCCAGTATTTCAACCGTCTTTTCCAGGGCACCATGCAGGTCCTTCCCCTCTCGTAGACGGTCCTCGACCAGATGGGCAATGACTTCGGTATCAGTTTCGGAGGCGAATTTATGGCCCGCGGCAAGAAGCTGCTGTTTTAGTTCTTGATAGTTCTCGACGATCCCGTTGTGAATCACAACAACATCGCCCGTGCAGTCTGTGTGGGGATGGGCGTTAATGTCGCTCGGCTTTCCGTGCGTTGCCCAGCGCGTGTGCCCTATCCCCTGGTGGCCGGACGGCGTTCCCTCCGAGAGCCGCGAAGTAAGGCCGTCAAGCTTGCCGACTCGTTTGTGGATCGAGATTCCGCCGTTCTCCTCGAGCACGGCGATGCCTACGCTGTCGTAACCGCGATACTCCAGGCGAGCCAGACCGTCCAGAAGGATCGGCGCAGCTTCTCGCTCGCCGACGTAGCCAATGATTCCGCACATAAGGGCGCCTCGCAATCTGTGGCTGTGGTCGCTATTAGGAACGCCTGCGCGTCGTTAGAGTTGCGTCTGACCGGCGCCGGCGGCCCGAAGCTCTGGTGGCATGGGGAAGTAGACATCCTCGGGAGTGCCCTCTGCGTCCTCTTCGACGTTCGCCCCGAACTTGTCCCGAAGATAGTTCACTACCCCGGTGACGAGCACTTCGGGAACGGAGGCGCCGGCAGTTAGGCCGACAGTCCGCTTGTTTGAGAACCAGTCGGGCCGGAGTTCATCGGCCGAGGACACCCGATGGGCCGCGACACCGACGGATCGAGCCACTTCGACAAGGCGGTTCGAATTAGAAGAGTTCGCGGCGCCAATCACGATTACCACATCGACGATCTCGGCGAGCCGTTTGACCGTCAGCTGGCGGTTCTGTGTCGCGTAACATATGTCGTCTGTAGGCGGACTCTGCAGTGAAGGAAAGCGCCGTCGCAGTACCTGAACGATCTTCGTGGTGTCGTCCAGCGAAAGCGTCGTCTGCGTGACATAAGCGACCTTGCTGGCGTCGCTCACCTTGGCCCGCTGCGCGTCCTCGATGTCCTCAACGAGCTGAATTCCGCCGGACAACTGCCCCAAGGTCCCCTCGACCTCAGGGTGGCCGGCGTGACCGATGAGCAGTATCTCGTAGCCCAGGCGATGCAGCCGCAAGACCTGACGGTGCACCTTCGTCACCAGCGGGCAGGTGGCGTCTACCGCACGCAGCGAGCGATTCTTCGCCTTGGCCTTGACCGCCTTTGAGACTCCATGAGCGGAGAAGACGACCGGCGCGCTCTCCGGTATCTCATCCACGTCGTCAACGAAAATGGCCCCCTTTGCGCGCAAGTCGTCGACGACGTGCTGGTTGTGAACTATCTCGTGCCGCACGAACACCGGCGAGCCGAATACTTGGATCGATTTGTCCACCACCTCGATCGCGCGCTCTACCCCCGCACAGAATCCGCGTGGCTGAGCCAGGATCACTCGCATCTCAGCTATGTCCTTACCTGGGCAGCCGCAGATGGCGCACCGGTGTCTGCGTACTCGCCACGGTACTCGGGCGGCAATAGTTCGGCGATCCGGCGCATGATCTCGTCAGTCCCGGCAGCTACGGCTTCCCGGGTGATTCGGCTGGGATTTGGCAAGCGGTACGGTTCGCCGAACCTCGCATGCGCCTTTGTCCGCCGAAATAGGTCTCTGGGCAGCCTCACGTGCTCTGTCCCCCAGATCGCCACCGGAAGCACGAGGGCACCTGTACGGAGTGCAATCAGCGCCGTACCGGGCTCGGCGCGCCCAAGCCTTCCTCCGCTGCGCGTTCCCTCAGGAAACATGCCCAGCACATGACCCCGGCGCAGGGCATCCTGTGATCGGCGGATTGCGCGAAGGTCACCCTCGAAGCGGCGCACGGGAATGAAGCCGCCCATGTTGTACAACTTTCCGAGTAATGGCAGGTCGAAGAGTTCTTGCTTGGCCATCCAGACGATGCGTCGTGGGAATATGCCAATAAGAAGAGGCGGGTCGCCGACGCTGAAGTGGTTGCACGTGAAGATGAGGGCGCCCTTGTGGGGGATGTTCTCCTTGCCGACAACGTCCTGGCTAGTCACTACCCAGAGTGCTGCCCTGATCCACGTCCAGACGTTTAGCCAGTAAAACGCAGCTTGAAGGCGTTCCTTCACGACGCACCATCCACGAGTTGAAGAGCGCGCCTCAGGACTTCCTGCTGCGAGAGACCGTCTGTCTCGATGATGATTGCGTCATCGGCAGGCCTCAGGGGCGACACTGTCCGCTCGCTATCGATCTGGTCACGTCTTCGTAAGTCCTCGAGAACGATTTGTTCGGTGACTGCGCGTCCTTGATGGGAAAACTCCGCATGACGCCGCCGCGCGCGCTCGCCGATCGACGCGTCCAAGTACATCTTCAAATCAGCGTCGGGTAAGACCACAGTGCCGATATCACGCCCGGCCATAACCATCGGCTGCTGGCCCGCGATTTCGCGCTGCTGCCGGACGAGAGCTTCCCGCACGCCTTGCACGCGCGATACCAGGGAAACTGCGTCTTCGACATCCGGGCGCCGCAACTGCGAGGTCACATCTTTCCCGTCGATGGTAATGGAACACGTCTCGGCCGAGTGTGGCGCTGCTGGCCCGACTCCGATCCGAATTGAGTCAGCCAGTCTCGTCAACCCTCGTGCGTCGTTTGTATCCACCCCTCGCTCGCGCGCCGCGAGGGTTACTGCCCGGTACATCAAGCCAGTGTCTAAGAACGGGTAACCGAGCTTCTCTGCAAGCCTTCGGCCGATCGTGCTTTTCCCTGACGCAGCCGAGCCATCAACGGCGATCACGTGGGGAGCTGGCCTTCTTGACTCGGCCGAAGAATCCAAAGCCTCGAGGCCGGCAACGCTATCTCCCATCAACTCGATTATACGAAACGTTCGCCTCCTGCACGAAATTCCCGAAATTCACGGCTTTGGCGCTTCTCAAACTCCCCGGCGGCTCATAGAATAGCGCTATCACACAGCCCCCTTGAGCGCACTTCGTTGATACGCCTCGCAGCAGTCATTTGCGCGTTGGTCGCCGCCCTTATGCTGGCCCGTCACCATTACGCGGGCGCGTCCGAATTATTTGCCAACGGTGGCTTTGAGGAAGGCACCGCCGGTTGGTCAACGAATGCCGGTCAGCTCGACTCGGTAACTTCGCCGTTGCACGGGGGCTCGCAGGCCGGGAGATTCTCGGGAAGCGGGCAGCCTAGTACTCAGTTCGCATACCAGCTCACCAATGTCCAGCCGGCTTCGACCTACGAATTGAGTGGTTGGGTCGCCGCTCCTCCCTCAGGCGTCAACCGGGTGTTCCTTCGTGTCTCGTGGTTTGACGTGAGCGGTTCTATCGTCCTGAGCTCTGACTCTCCGTGGCTGGCGCAACCCGATGGGGCTTTCCATCCTCTCGCAACGGGAGCGATGGTCTCCCCGATAGCCGCCCGGCAGGCCCGAGCCAGCATCCTGATACAGGCAGACTCCGCATTTACGGTGCATCTCGACGATTTCGCGTTTTCGGGTCCTACTTTCGTACCTCCGCCGCCAACACCGCCGCCCGCGCCCACAACGCCGCCGCAAATCACTCCGATGCCGACACCGCTACCGCCTGGCACAACACCTGGACCACTGCCCACGCCGACGCGGACACCGGGCCGCGTCCCTACGCCAAAGGCCACTAGCCCGGCCGCTGGAAGCACCGAGCCCGACTCTTTTCCGCAGCTAATCAACGGTGGCTTTGAGGAACTGCGCATCGACGGAACACCGTTTGCCTGGCACAAGCAAGGTGGCGAGATGAGCGCCTCTACCGAACAGCGGACCGAAGGCGCGCGTGGCCTCGCCCTGGTCTCCGAAACAGCATCGACAAAATGGGCCTATGAGACTGTCTCCGCACAACCGGGTGGGTACTACGAGGGATCGGTCCAAGCGTTAGCGGGCCCAGGAGCCGAGTCGGCGTTTCTACGACTTTCCTGGTACGCGAGCGCCGACGGTGGCGGGCAGGCTATCGCCTCGATCGATTCGCTGGACTTGGTTCAGTCGACAGCCCAGGCATTCCGCAGATTGACCACCGGGCCTGTCCAAGCGCCTGCCGGCGCCAACAGCGTCAAGCTGCGGCTTATGCTTCGTGCGGCATCGGCGGAGCCAGCGGCAGCTTATTTTGACAACGCTCAGTTCGGGCCAACGCAACCGGGGCCCGGAGAGAGCGTGCGTCTTGCCGGCAGTTCGCTCATCTCAGGGGGCGAGGATGCTTCACTGGCCGAAGTTGCCGCACCAGATGGGCTTGTGCCCGGCGCCGCTACCCCGAGCACCATCGCCAACGTTAAGCCTTCGCGGCCCGGCGCGGATGCGCCGACCGCGTCAGGCGGGCAAGGACAAGATAATTGGGCCATTCTTCTCGCAATTGGTGTCTCACTCGCGGCGATAGCCCTAGTAGGCGGGCATGAGTTTTGGCAGCGTAAATACGCCCGCAAGGGCCGCGTCCGGGATCTATAGCATCAGTCCAAATACCACCCGCTTGGCATGACGGCGGTCGCACTTGTACTCGTGCTTGCGTCGGCGGTCTGCCATGCGAGCTGGAATTTCCTCCTCAAGCGCAGCGAGCATAAGCTGGCATTCCTCGGGTCCGCGGGCATTATCGGCGCCCTGACATTACTGGCACCCGCAATTGTTGTCGCCGCCGTGGATGGAATCGGAGCCACAGCAATCGCGTTCGGACTAGTGACGGCCAGCCTTCATGGAGTGTACGGGCTCTCGCTCGCGCGCGGATACCGCCTGGGCGACCTCTCGTCAGTCTATCCGGTGTCGCGTGGCGTTGGCCTCACGCTGATACCCATCGGCGCGGCCGTTCTCCTCGACGAGCATATTTCGACAGTAGCGGTCGTCGGGATCGTGATGATCGCCACCGGCGTTTATGCGCTACATATCCAGCCACACGCCATACGCGACATCGCCGCGCCGCTGCGCGTGCTCAACCAGCCGGCGGGGCGAACTGCGCTGGTCACCGGTGTCCTTATCGCCAGCTATTCGTTGTGGGACAAGAACGCTCTCGATGAACTATCGCCGGTAGTCCTGAACCAGTTCGCGATGACCGGTCACGCGCTAATTACCACAACGGCCGCGGCGAGGACTAATCCCGAAGGCGTCCGCTGGGAATGGCGCTCACACCGCTGGAGCATCGTCGCGGCCGGTGTGCTTATTCAGCTCGCGTACCTGCTGGTCCTACTCGCGCTACAGACGAGCCGTGTGGGTTACATCGCACCTTCTAGAGAGGTTGGCATCGTCCTCGGCGCGGCGCTGGGTGTGTTGATACTCGGGGAGGGCTTCGGTCTATGGCGTGTCTGGGCGTCGCTCGCTATCGTCGCGGGCGTTATCGTACTTGCCGTTGCGCCGTAGACAGAGCCTGAGGCCGGGAGCGACGCTTACAACGTTCGCGGCTCCGAGACTCCCCGCCGAATTCTGTGAACGCCACCTGCGTCGGCTTCGAGTCACATGTTTGGTCTGGGGTGTGCTTTGCAATCCCGGGGGGGGGGGCAGGCTGCTGGTGCTTTGTGATGTCGGCCGGGTAGCCGTACACTGCGTCGGGTGCCGTGTTAACGGTTGCGGTTTGTTGAAAGCGCGCCATAATCTGCCTCCTTCCGTGCGTTGGTGACCGAGTTTGTGGCACCGTGATCGGGCGCCTGGCTCTGGTATCCGCGAGCGAATTGTTAGGCAATCGCGAGCCGCGGCTACGCATTCTCGCTATGAATGGGGTCGTAACCTAGACAAGGGGAGGACGTTCCAACTTTGGAGCGAGGTGATGACCATGATGGAACGAATGGCGCTTGGGCGCCTGCGAAGATTACATACAT
>VBEI01000133.1 GCA_005882715.1 Chloroflexota bacterium
GGCCGGTCGCGGCCACACGAGCCTCGCCTGGCAGTGGTGGACGTACCGGACGGCCGACGGCTGGCTGGCCATCGGCGGGGTCGACCCGGCGCGCTGGCCCGGCTTCTGCCGCGCTATCGGGCGAGAGGACCTCATGACCGACGAACGCTTCGACAACGCCGGCAAGCGCATCCGCGAGCGCGAGGCGCTCAACGCCGTAGTCGACGAGCACCTGATGACCCGCAAGACGGAGGAGTGGCTGCCGGAGCTCGAGGCGGAGGACATCTTCTGCGCCCCGGTGCTGAACTACCAGCAGGTCCTCTCGCACGAACAGGTGCGCACCAACGGCTACACCGCCGAGATCGACCACTCGCGTGCAGGCCGGACAACGGTCGTCCCGACGCCGATCGCCTTCAGCGAAACGCCCGTGGACTCGACGCGCCCGGAGCCGCAGCACGGAGAGCACACGGAGGAGGTGCTGCGGGATTTCGGGTTTGGGGGCGGGGAAATCGATGAGCTACGGCAAAGTAGGGTTGTGTAGGGGCGGGTTTGGCCGCTTCTGCGTGCAAGCGCTGAAGCAAAACGAGCGCGTTGTTGCCGGGAACAGGGTTGTCGCGAGAAGGAAACCCGCCCCTACCTGGGGTCCGCCGCCTTTTCGAGCCTCGCCTCGTGCTCCCGAATCCGCCCAGCCGGCGACGGCAGCGGTCCGAACACCACCTCCGCCTCCCGCAGTGAAGCGATCTCTTCCGCCGATAACCCCAACAGCCCCGACAACACGGCGTCCGTGTGCTCACCCAGTGCGGGCGGAGGGCCCTGGATGCCGCCGGGCGTCCGGCCCAGCTTCACCGGCGTGTCCGCGATCCTCAGCGAGAAGCCGTCCGGGTGCTCGACTTCCACAAGCATCTTGCGGGCTTTGACCTGCGGGTGCTCGGCGGCGCTCGGGATGTCGTTCAGGGGGCCGCATGGCAAGCCGATGGCGTCGAACTCTCTCAGCCATTCAGCGGTCGTCTTCTGGCGCAGCGCGTCAGTCAGCACCGGCTCGAGCTCGCCGTGGTGCTTCGTGCGTAGCCCCGGCATATCGAAGCGCGGGTCGCCGATCAAGTCAGGGCGGCCGATGGTCGCGCAGAACAGCTCCCACTGGTTCTCGACGCCCCACGAGAGCGCGACTACAATCCAGCCGTCCTTCGTCGGGAACGCCTGGAACGGCGTCGCGAGGGGATGGCGTGTGCCGATCGGCCTCGGGACGTCGCCTGTCGCGAAATAGCGGGCGAAGGCGTTCTCCAGGATCGCGATCTGGCAATCGAGCATACTTATGTCGAGCATCTGGCCCCTACCGCTGCGCTCGCGTTCCTGGAGCGCCGCGAGTATACCGATCGCGGTGTACAAACCCGCCGTGATGTCGCCCTGCGAGATCCCCGGACGCACAGGGGGACCGCCGGGCTCGCCGGTGATGCTCATGATGCCGCCCATTCCCTGCACGATGATGTCGAGCGCCGGGCGGTCGCGGTCTGGCCCGGTCTGGCCGAAGCCGGATGTGGCGGCGTAGATGAGGCGCGGGTTCCGGGCGCTGAGTATCTCGTAACCAAGGCCCAGCTTCTCCATTGTGCCCGGCGTGTAGTTCTCCATCACAACGTCGGCCTTCTCGACGAGGCGAAGAAACAGGTCGCGGCCTTCGGGCTTCTTAAGATCGACGCAGATGCTCTTCTTGCCGCGGTTGACCGAGAAGAAATAGGTGCTCCAGTCGCCGATGTAGGGGCCAGTTGTGCGGGCGACGTCGCCGTAAGGAGGTCTTTCGATCTTGATCACGTTCGCTCCAAGGTCGGCGAGGATCATCGAGGCGAACGGTCCCGAGAGCACCCAAGTAAGATCGAGAACGGTCAGGCCCGCGAGAGGGCCGCGGTGAGCAGGTTTCATGACACGACAATGATACGCAAAATGAAGCGAGGCGCCGTTATCGGCGCCCCGCGCGTCTATTCGGTTGTTCGAGCTACCAGCTGCCGCCGGAGCGGGCTGGCTTCATCTTTGAAAAGCAGTCGCTGCAGTACACCGGCCGGTCTTGCCGCGGCAGGAAGGGCACCTGGGTGTTGGTGCCGCAGTTGTCGCATACGGCGTCGTACATCTGCCGGGAGCCGCCGTAACCACCTCCGCCGCCACCGCCGCGGTCCTGACGCCGGGCCTGCCGGCAGGAAGGACAGCGCTTGGGCTCCTGGTAACCCTTGCGCGCGTGAAATTCCTGGTCGTCTGCGGTGAACGTAAAGCTCGCTCCGCACTCGACGCAAGTAAGGGTTCGGTCGGTGTAAGCCACTCGATGACCTCCTTTGTGGCCCTGGTTAATGTCCGGTCATCGAGCGGGAGGCTGCGGGAAGAAGCCGACGCGGGACTTTAACCTCGTCTGCGGCGGAAAAGCGCCGCAGAAGGTAAACGCTTTGCATCGGGGCGTATGGTAACACACCCTTTTCAGGCTGACAACGCAAGAATTTCAACTTTCGCAAGCGTAATTTAGTTCACCGGCGTCCACCTAGACGCAAATGCCGGGGGCTTCAGCCAGGCTTGAACGAGGGCCTCCCGTCATTTTCCGGCGCAATGATCACGGGCTCCGCGCCCACGAGCTGAGCGACAAGCACGGCCAGCTCGTTCATATCGTCCTTCGCGAAGCCGTGAGTGGCGAAAACCGTGCGGCCGATGGCATTGTTTAGAAACAAGCTCGGTGTCGCCGCAGGGTCATACAGGCGTGATACAGAATAATCCGGGGCGTCGATCAGTACCGGGTAGGTGATTCCCTGGCTTCGAGCGTACTGCGCCGCCTCTCGCGGCGAGTTCTGCGCGATCGCCCACAACCGCCACCCTTCGGGATAAGTCTCGCGAAGCCGGTTGACATACGGAAACGCTGTGTCGCACGTCCCGCATGTCGTTTTGAAGAAAACGAGAAGAGTGGGCTCCCCGCCGGCGTCTTTCGGAAGGGAGTACTCCTTGCCGTCCACACCAAGGAGGGTGAAGTGCGGGGCCAGCGCGCCGGTCTCAAGCAATCAACAGCTCCTCACAGTCATCTTACACATTCGCCGCCGGCGGTCATGCCACTCGTCGGGGCGCCTTCGTCAGTCTGAGAACGTCGCAAGAAGGGCCTCTCGGTAATGCTCCGTTTCTCTTGGCTCGATGAGCTGGTCCGGGGGTGACAGGCAGATGCTATCCGCCAGCTGCGCATATTCCCCCACCTTGCGCTTAACCTCGCCCGGAGGTCCCGCCACGGCAAACGTGTCCACCATCTCGTCGGAAACGGCATCCACCATTCGGTACTGGTCGCCGCTCATGAGAGCCTCACGGATGTTGGCCACCTCTCGAGCGAATGGGACGAACAGCGGCTCGTACGTATTTACGGTCGCGTAGAAGGCGATCGTCGCCGCCGCCGCCCGCCGGGCGATGGACACGTCGCGATCCACGGCGCAGCAGACCGCCAGGCAAAGCTCGAAGTCTTCGCGACGCCGCCCGCTGTCGCGCAACCCTCGAGACAGTGACGGCAGGACGACATCATTAATCCAGCGAAGGGAGTAGATCGGGTGGCCCAGCAGCCCATCTGCTACCTCCGCCGCGGTCCGGATCATTCCCTCGCGCACACCCGCCAGGTAGATCGGTATTTTGGCGCGTATCGGCGCGAGCGGGCGCTGCCAGCCCTGGATGTCCACCTCGTAATAGTGGCCCGAGAAGCGAATCGGCTGACCGGTATGCGCGCGCTCGGTGATCAGCCGGATCAGCTTCACGCACTCGCGGATGTGGGGCGTTGGCTTTCCGTACGCGACCCCGTGCCAGCGTTCATTCAGCCGTTTGAGGCCCGTGCCGAGGCCCAGTATGAACCGTCCCCTCGACAGCACATCGAGGTCCAACGCCGAAAGTGCGGTCACCCAAGGGCTGCGCACGAAGGCAAGAGCGATCGATGTCCCGAGCCCGATACGTGACGTGCTCGAAGCCGCCGCCGCCAGCGGGAGGAACGGATCGTGGAACATCTCCGACGTCCACAGCGCGTCGAACCCGGCGTCTTCAGCCCGGCGCGCCAACCCCGCTAACTCAGCGGCGGGCGCTATTCCCGTGGCGATCGAAAGGCGGCTCATATAGCGCACGAGGTGGTGTATTCTTGACTCGTCAAGCTTATTACGTTTGGCGCTTTGCGTGACGGAAACAAGCGATCAAATGCCTGAACAACGTGAACTTGTGTCCCTCGCGGCGGACCTGCTGGCGGTTCTCAAACAAAGGCGGCGAAGGCTGGCGGTTGCCGAATCGTGCACCGGGGGCCTCGTCGGCCATCTCCTGACCGAAGTCCCGGGCAGCTCCGATGTTTTTGTCGGTGGCGCGATCACTTACGACAATCAGCTCAAGCGGCAGATCGGCGTGGACGAGGGGCTCCTCGAGAAGGAGGGCGCGGTCAGTTCAGCCGTCGCCGAGGCGATGGCGACGGGGATACGGAAGCACACTGGAACATCCCTGGGACTCGCCGTTACCGGCATCGCCGGACCGAACGGAGGGAGCGAGGCCAAGCCTGTAGGACTCACCTACGTAGCCATAGCGGACGACGATGGAGTCGTGAGCGAGGAACACATCTGGCAAGCAGACCGGTCCACCAATAAGCAGCTTTCGGCCCAGGCAGCATTACGGCTGGCCCTAAATCGCGCCCGCGGGCCGTCGTGATGAGCGGACAAGAAGACTTCCGCCGGGCGATGGGCCGGTTTGCGACCGGCGTTACCCTCATCACGACGCGCCTCGGCGATGAACTACACGGAATGACAGCAAACGCTGTGACGTCGCTCTCGCTCGACCCGATGCTGGTACTAGTCTGCGTTGATAAGACCGCCGATACGCACGATATCCTCGCAAGAGCAGGCGTGTTTGCGGTCAATATCCTCAACAAAGAGCAGGCCGATGTCTCCAATCGTTTTGCCAAAAAGGAGTTCGACGGCGCACACGGTCTCGACAATCTGCCGCACGGATTCGCGGTTACCGGGGCGCCTATTATTGACGGCGCACTTGCTTACCTGGACTGCCGGACCATCACGGAGCACCACGGCGGAGACCACACGATCTTCATCGGCGAGGTAGCGGAGGCAAGGGAACTTTCCGATGAGGAACCGCTTGTCTTCTACCGCGGCAAATACGGCCGATTTCGCGATTCTGGTTCGTAGGGGCCGATTTCGTTTTCGCGGCAACTCATTAGCCCAGGAACCCAAGCGGACGGTGGGTCCAAACGCCTTGGACCGAGATCAGACCCGCCCTACCGCGGCGCCTGAATCAGCGGTTTCACCAACCCGTCCGTCACCAACACAAGGAAGTCGACGCCACTGTAAAGGCCCGGTGAGAAGCCTCGCAGCGCGATTGTCGCGCCCTCGTCTTCCAGGCGCGGGTAGTAGCCGAGGAGGACGAGGGCTGTAAGCTCGGACTCGCCCGCGCGCAACAACGGGACCTCCTCGCCGAGAATGCGGCGCAGGTTGCGGCGAACCGCGAGGCCCATGTCCCTTGCCTCCGAGGCAGGAACCGCGAAGATCGTCGTCCGCCCGTCCTCGCTGATGCGTTGCACTGTCCATGCGTCAATCGTCTCGATTTCCGCCAACCTTCCGGCCTCTAATTTGGACGAGCGTTCAACAACGGTGTCGATCAGCCCATTGAGGTGCTCTTCCGAATCCGGCAGCCGGTGGAGCCGCGTCGAATCGAGGTCGAACGTGCCGTTGACCCGTCCGGTGAACCGCGCCCAATGCGGGTTCAACCCACCCGTTGCCGAGATAACACTCCCGCTCTCGGCTGTTTTTCGGAGAAACAGCGTGATCGGCAGAGGGACGTGCGAGCGTTCCTGCGGGCCAAGCTTGGTCGCCACGTGCCGCACATGCTCGACGAACTCCGACGCCGAAGGTTCCCCCGACGGCAACTCGGCCCCCGCAGGCGTCCAAACGGCGACCGGCGCCGGCACGGCCGTTGCTATCCGGTCTTCCAGCCGCCTCCGCGCGGCGAGCCATTCGGCATTGTCAACGGGGCCTAGGAGGGGGCGGATTTCGATGGCAAGGCGGCGGGAGTCCTCAATCGCCAGAGCCCCAGCGTCACGCTCCTCAGTGATCCGGAACGTGCGGTCGTGCGTGTCCTTCAGCCAGCGGAGGAAAAGCTCCAGCGCTACAGCGATTTCTGACATGTAATATCGCAACCAGATGATAAACCGATCAGCGGGCGCGAACTCGCACCGAGCCGTCAACCTCAGCGCCGATCGTAATTGGGAGTAAGGAAGCTAGGCCGCGTTCTCCACGATCATCGCGATGCCCTGACCGCCGCCGATGCAGAGCGTCGCGAGTCCCCGCTTGGCCTCTCGCCGCTTCATCTCGTGAAGAAGCGTCACGAGAATGCGCGCGCCACTCGCGCCGATCGGGTGGCCGAGCGCGATCGCCCCGCCGTTGACGTTCACACGCTCCCAGTCCCAGCCCAGCTCGCGGCCAACAGCGAGCGACTGCGCAGCGAACGCCTCGTTCGCCTCGATCAGGTCAATCTCGTCGAGCGCAAGGCCGGACTTCGCCAGTGCCTTCTGCGTCGCAGGTACCGGGCCGATGCCCATAATCCGCGGTGGCACTCCCGCGCTGGCGTAGGAGCGGACAGCTCCCATCGGCTTCACCCCTAACTCCTCGGCCTTCTTGCGAGACATCACGACCACCGCCGCTGCGCCGTCGTTGATTCCCGATGCATTTCCAGCAGTAACAGAGCCATCCGGCGCGAACGCCGGCCGCAGCTTGGAAAGGGCCTCGATGTTTGTGTCGGGCCGGAAGTGCTCGTCCCGGTCCACCGTCACCGTGCCCTTCCGCTGCTTGACTTCGACGGGCACAATTTCGTCAGTGAAACGGCCGTTGTCCCAGGCGGCGGCCGCCTTTTGCTGGCTCTGCACCGAAAACTCGTCCTGATCGGCCCGCGACACCTCGCGCTCTAGCGCGATGTTCTCCGCCGTGTTCCCCATGTGGCAGTCGGTGAGAGAGCACCAGAGACCGTCCTTGATCATGTGATCGATCACTTCGCCGTGGCCCATGCGATAACCGTAGCGCGCCTTCGGTAGAAGATATGGCGCGGTCGACATCCCCTCCATCCCCCCGGCGAGCACGACGTCCGCATCACCCAGAATGATCGCCTGCGTCGCAAGAGCAACGGCCTTAAGACCCGACCCGCAGACCTTGTTGATCGAGGTCGCCGGAACGGTATCTGGAATGCCCGCCGCAATAGCAGCCTGCCGCGCCGGGTTCATACCCAGCCCGGCGGACAGCACGTTGCCCATGATCACCTCATCCACCTGGTCCGGCTGCACCCCCGCGCGCTTCAGTGCCTCGCGCAGCGCGACGGCCCCGAGTTCGGTCGCAGGCGTGTCCACAAATGAGCCGCCGAAAGTGCCGATCGGCGTCCGCACAGCGCCTGCAAGTACGACTTCATTTGTCATGGTGGCCTCCTGTCTGGCCAGATCATCATATCGTATCGGGAACGAGCAGGCCGAGTTAGCCCCAGCCTCCATACCCGCGCCGACTCTGCATCTCTGCCTCCGCCTATGCCTGCCGAAGCGTCTTGCACGTGCTGCTCGCCTTCGCGACAAGGCGCCCGTCCTCGTCCCGAACCTCTGCCTCGACATACCCGAGCGTGCGCCCGCCGCTCACCACCCAGCCTTCGGCGATGAGCAGGCCCTCCTTCACGGGCCGCAGGAAGTTGATCTTCAGCTCGACGGTTGCAAACGTCTCACCCTCGGCGAGCGTTGAAGCGTACGCGATACCCATCGCGGCGTCCGTTAAGTCGCAAAGGATCCCGCCGTGAAGCCCGCCCAGCGGGTTCCAATGCTGTGGTCCCGCTTGCAGATCAAGGACGGCGCGCCCGGGTTTGACAGACCGCAGGTTAAAGCCGATGAGCTTCGCCACCGGCGGTGGCTCGATCTTTCCAGAGATGATCCCCTCCGCTACGGACAGCATCCTGATGGCTCCTTTCCGAACGGTTCTCCCGGCGCGAAAGAATCGTGACACTAACTACCGAACTATATAGTTACTATCGATGTTGTACTCGATTAAACAGATAAACGTCAAGGCATCGACGGGGCATTGTGACGAAGGTCACACTTTCGGAAGCGATTGGACAGCGAGGAAACAGACTCTGTCGGCGGACTGTTACGGCGCCCTAGGTCTCAGATTCGGCCGGTGGCTTATAGCCCCGGCCTTGCTCCGGTAACTCGACGCCGAGTGCCCGCCACATGTACCACGTACCAGCGCTGCGATATGGGCGCCAGGGTTCTGCGATCCTCCGCATTTCCTCGGGCTTCGGCAGCTCCGGCAGGCCGTAGGCGACCTGCATACCGCGCCGCACGCCCAAATCGTCCACAGGCAACACGTCTGGCCGCCCGAGCGAGAAGATGAGGAACATCTCCGCAGTCCAGCGACCAATTCCCTTGACGGCCGAGACACGCTCGATAACCACGTCGTCGTCGAACTCATGCAGGATCCCCTCACTGAGTTCGCCGGACGCGAACTTGTCCGCCAGGTCCCGGAGGTAGGCCATCTTCTGCCGGGACAGACCGGCCGCGCGCAGCTGCTCATCGCTCGCGGCGAGAAAGGCAGCGGGCTCGTACCAGGTCTCCTCGTTCGCACCCAGTGTCGCCAGGACGCGGCCAAGAATGGCGCGGGCAGCCGGGCCGGCGAGCTGTTGGAAGAAGATGGCGCGGGAGAGCATGCGGAAAGCCCCGTCTCGCGGCTCCAGCGTCAGCGGGCCAACGGTCTCGATGACGCGCGCGAGCACAGGGTCCGCGCGTCGCAGGTGTTCGACGGTTTCGGTTGGGTCGTAACTCAGCATCGATTATGTAAGATGAATGTAATGCTCAATTCCCGATTTCGCAGTTACCCTGATCACAAATTCCGGGTTACGATTGCATTAGGTTCGGACGGTTCACGAATCGGTCTGTCTCACGGGAGCGGATACCCTTAAGACCCTGCCGAGAGGATACCGTCCGAATTCACTTTCTGCCCAACAAACTAGCCCGATTCCCAAGCCCATCGGTCGTCGCCTTGTACTAACGCTCGCAGGTGATTGATCTCACCGGCGTGGTAGTCGTCGTGCCGGATCATGTTCGCGATAATCCATCGCGTTTCTCGTCGGTCTCCCTCAGGCGGCTGGCGCGGAACGACCAGCTCGGAATCATCCAGGTCCGCGACATGCTGACGGAGGCGGCGATGTCCTTCCTTCAGCCAATCGTCGACGGGCGCCCATTGGTGGCTCTGGATCCAATTTCCTCGACTGCAAGTCTCCCATGCTTACCCTTAGCTCGCCCGCCGGGTCGTCCCACGTCATGCCGCCGTCTCCGAACGCGTGGTTGTCGTACATGTATTTGCAGGCGCCGATGTGCCCGACGATCTGCCTGATAGCGCGCACGCACCCGGAAGGGACGGCTGCCCACTCGACCTCCGTGACCGAGCGCAGGTTGCCGAGCAGGTCCTCCTCGTCGCTGCCCTCAAACGCCTCGTCCATAAGATAAAGAAGTTGTTCGACCGCCGTCCCATCGCGCACGTCGCCTCCCTGCCTGGTTCCAGACTCCTTGCTCGTGGCGCTCATTATTGCATGTACATTCCGCCGTTGATGTTGATCTGAGCGCCCGTAATGTACTCGCCCTCGGTCACGAGGAAGCGACAGATCCGCGCCACTTCCCCAGGCTGGCCAAAACGGCCCAGCGGGATCTTGGCGAGCAGCGCCTTCTGAACATCCTCCGTAAGGTTGATCACCATCTCCGTCTCGATGAAGCCGGGACAGAGAGCATTGACCGTAATGTTGAACTTCGCCAGCTCCTGCGCCGCCGACTTCGAGAAACCGACGATCCCGGCCTTCGCCGCCGCGTAGTTCGACTGCCCAAGGTTCCCCATCTGCCCGACGATCGACGACATATTCACGATGCGCCCACCCCCGCGCTCGATCATGTGTGGCACGGCCGCATACGTACAGTAGAAGATGCTGTCCAGGTCCGTCGCCATTACCTCGCGCCACTCCTCGACGCTCATGCGCCGGATCGTGCGGTCGCGATTGACGCCAGCGTTGTTCACGAGAATATCGAGCCCGCCAAAGCGCTTCACCGTCTCTTCGATCAGCCGGTTGCAATCGTCGGGATGAGCGACACCGGCCTGGACGACGATCGCCTCCTGGCCCTTTCCTTTCATCTCGGCCAGTAGCTCGTCCGCCGATTCCTGGTTCGTGTAGTAGTTCAGGACAACCTTGGCGCCGTGGTCCGCGAGTTCGCGGGCGCAGGCGCGGCCCAGGCCGCGGGAGCTGCCGGTGACGATGGCGACTTTGTCTGTCAGGCAGGACACAAAGCTTTCCTCCGCTGTTGCTGTTGCTGCCGCTTCAGGGCGCACGAACGGTTATATCACGGCGGCAGCCAGACAAACCAGCAACCGGCAAACCTACAACCGACAAACGGGACAAGCGGAATGACGGGCAAGATGGCGCGTAGGGGCGAGCCGTCCACGATACGCCACTGTCGTCTCGCCAAGAAAAGTCAGACTAAATCAGTAACGCCTGTTGCCTTCCTGGACGGCTCGCCCCTACCGTTGTCTTCGCCGATTACGCCCGCTAGCGAGAGCGCCAGGCGTCGACCGTACGGTTGATCTGGCCGATGTGCTCTTCGAGGTGCTCGCTGTAAATGCGCAGCCAGTCGGAGGCGGTATAGCGGCCCGACTCTGTATGAGTGCCCTCCTTCGCCCACGCCTCGTTTGGCAGCCTGCCAAGTATGGGCGCAGTGTTGCCGCGAACGGCTTCGACGGTCGCGAGCGCCGCCTCAAGTGGGTGGTTCGCGTAGTCGAACTCACGCGCCCAAACGTCGGGATCGTATCCGACGATGACCGGCTTCTCCTCGGTCAGAAGATATCGGATCCGCGAGTAGGCGTTGGTCTCGGAGTCGGCGCAATGGCAGACGATCTCGTGGACCGAGAACTCGCCCGGCTCGGGGCGCCACTTCATCGCTTCCGCCGGTACGCTTGCCAGCGCTTCCCGCAGGCGCTCCGGCGCGCTCGCGTACTGTTTGATACGGCGGCCGCGTTCTTCGCCGGTCAGCGGCGTCGTCATACCGCCGTCGGCGGCTGGTAGTCCCCGAAGACCCGCCGCATCACGCCGCAGATCTCCCCGACAGAGGCGTAGGCTTTCACTGCCTCCATGATCGGGTGCATCAGGTTCCCTGCCCGTCCGGCGTCGCCCTCGCGAGAGACTTCTTCGAGGCGCGATAGCGCCGCATCTACTAACGCCTGATCACGCTCCTTGCGAACGTGGGCGAGGCGCTCGATCTGAGCACGTTCTGCCTCCGGGTTCACGCGGAAAATCATCTGCGGCTCTTCATTCTCGTTCGCAAACTTGTTCACACCGACGATGACCTTCTTCCCCTCGTCGATCGCCTGCTGGTAGGCGTACGACGCCTCCTGGATCTCACGCTGGACGTAGCCCGACTCGATCGCCGCGATGGCTCCGCCCACGTCCTCGACACGGCCCAGATACTCCCAGGCTTTGCGCTCGAGCTCGTTTGTCAGCCACTCGATGTAGTAGGAGCCGCCGAGCGGGTCGGCGGTGTTCGCCACACCACTTTCGTAGCCGATAACCTGCTGCGTGCGGACCGCTATGCGCTGTGCTTCCTCAGTGGGTAGTGCGAGCGCCTCGTCGTAACACGAGAGCGCAAGCGACTGCACGCCGCCGAGGGCCGTCGCGAGCGCCTGGAGGGCTGCGCGCACGATGTTGTTCTCCGGCTGCTGAGCCGTGAGCGTAGCGCCTCCTGTTTGGACATGCGTTCGGAGCATCCAAGAGCGCGCGTCCTCGGCCTTGAACCTCTCCCGCATGATCTTCGCCCACATACGGCGCAAGGCGCGGTACTTCGCGACCTCCTCGAGGAAGTTGTTCTGCGTATTGAAGATCCAAGAGATGCGAGGCCCGACATCGTCGACGCTGACGCCGCGCTCGATCGCCCCTTCGATGTATGCGATGGCGTTCGCGAAGGTAAACGCCATCTCTTGCGCCGCTGTGCAGCCGGCTTCTCGCATGTGGTAGCCGCTGATGCTGATCGCGTTAAAGCGCGGCAGCTCGCGCGCGCAGTACGACATCAGATCGGCGGCGAGGCGGAGCGATGGCTTCGGCGGGTAGATGTAAGTCCCGCGCGCCACGTATTCCTTGAGTACGTCGTTTTGCGCAGTACCGGCGATCCGGTCCAGCGGGACCCCCTGCTTCTGGCCGACGACGGCGTACATCGCCACAAGGACGGAGGCCGGCGCGTTGATCGTCATCGACGTCGACACCTGGTCGAGCGGGATGCCGTCGAACATCGTCTCCATGTCCGCGAGAGTATCGATCGCCACGCCTACTTTTCCCACTTCGCCCATCGAAAGCGGGTCGTCGGAGTCGTAGCCGAGTTGGGTGGGCAGATCGAACGCGACCGAGAGCCCGGGCTGGCCCTCCTTCAGCAGGAACCTGAAGCGCTTGTTTGTCTCCGCAGCGGTGCCGTAGCCGGCGTACTGACGAATCGACCACAGCCGGCCGCGATACATAGAGGCCTGGACCCCACGCGTATATGGATACTCGCCCGGGTAGCCGATGTCACGGTTGTAGTCAATATCGGCGATGTCCTCGGGCGTGTATAGCGGCTGGACTTCGGCCGAACTCGTGCGGAAGTCAGTATCAGTGCGCTCGCCGCCGCGCTCCTTGGCTTTGGCATAGGTCGCCTCGGACCAGCGCTTTCGTTCGTTCGAGAGGTCGCCGTTCTGAGTCATCTCGCCCTTATTCTATCGGTTCATGAAACGAAAACCTAGCCGTTGCTAAACGGAGAGTTGAGCCCATATAATCGCGCTCGCATTAAGGAGAACGATGTACATTCACCTGGAAAGTAATCAGATTATCCCCCGTGCGTAACCCCAGGGCCTTCAACAGGCCGCTCGCGGTCGGTGCGCCCACACCTCAAAGTGAGGTGCCCGCGCGACCGTATAGGATGATTCACTTCTTCCCCCCGCAGAACGAGAAGGTGCGGGCCAAGATCCCGGAGCTTATATCACAAGTGGATGTGCTGCTGGGCAACCTCGAAGACGCGATCCCGGCCGCCGACAAGAAGGCGGCGAGGGAGGGCCTAGTCGAGGTCGCGCTGAACAACGAGTTCGGCAACACGTCGCTCTGGACACGCATCAACAGCCTGGACAGCCCGTGGGTCCTGGATGATCTTCTGACCGTCATCCCCCAGATCGGCAACAAGCTGGACGTAGTTATGGTCCCCAAGGTGGAAGGGCCGTGGGACATCCATTACATCGACCGCTTGCTGGCCCAGCTGGAAGCCAAGTACGAGATCAAGAAGTCCCTCGAGGTCCACGCCATCCTAGAGACGGCGCTCGGCGTCTCTAATGTCGAGGAGATCGCCGCCGCGAGCCCGCGTATGCAAGGCATCAGCCTCGGCCCCGCGGATCTGGCGGCTTCCAGGCGCATGAAAACTACGAGGGTCGGCGGCGGGCATCCGTCGTACCAGGTGATCGCCGATCCTGACCAAGGGAATCCCGACGCACCGCGCCTTTCGGCCCAGCAGGATCCCTGGCACTACACGCTGGCCCGTATGGTCGACGCCTGCAATTCGGCAGGCATCCTGCCTTTCTACGGTCCGTTCGGAGCCATCGAGGATCCGCTGGCGTGCCAGTATCAGTTCCGCGCCGCGTTCTTGATGGGCTGCGTAGGCGCTTGGACGCTACACCCGTCGCAGATCGAGATCGCCAGGCGCGAGTTCAGCCCGACGGTGGAGGAGGTCAAGACTGCCAAACGTATCATCGAGGCCATGGGTGACGGCACCGGCACGGTGATGCTCGACGGCCGAATGCAGGACGACGCGACGTTCAAACAGGCACAGGTTATGGTACAGACTGCCAGGATGATCGCCCAGCGCGACCAGGAGTACGCTAAGCTCTATGGTCTGTAGCGCGGGACCGATATAGGCTAGCGAAACTATACCTAGACTTTGATAGAGGAGGACAAATGGAACTTAAGCCGGTCAATCCCTGGAAGTGGCAGGATGCATTCGGGTTCTCGCAGGCGGTCGAATTCAGCGGGCACTCGCGGGTTCTGACGTGCGCCGGGCAGACGTCGGTGAACGCGGACGGCGAGCCTCTGCACAAGGGCGACATGGCTGCGCAGCTCGGTCAGGCCCTGGACAACGTCGAGGCGGTGCTCAAACAGGCGGGGATGACGTTGGCGAACGTCGTCCACCTCAACCTCTACACAACAGACATCGACGCTTGCTTGCAGCACTATGCGGTTGTCGCTGAGCGGTTGGGAAAGGCAAACTGCCGTCCGGCTATCACGCTCCTGCAGGTCGCGCGCCTCTTCGAGCCCACGCTGATGATCGAGATGGAGGCCACGGCGGTCGCCTGAGTGGCGTCCTCACGCAGATATGGTTCTACGAATTCGAAGGTAAAGGAGATACACCGTGACTGAGCTGCCGAAGCCATTGGCGGACATCTGGGCTGATCTCAGCGCGCAGCGCTCCCTCCTGATCGAACGTCTCACCGGGCTAGATGCCGCGGCGACGCTGCGCTCGCCGGGGCCAGGTGAGTGGAGCACGGCGCAGCTGGTCGATCATCTGCTGCTGGCCGAGGGCTTCACGAATGACTTCATGAAGCCAATGCTGGCCCAGGCGCAGGCTGCGGGTCAGGCGACCGGATTCCCGGCGGAGCTGCAGGCTTTCGATCCGCTGCCACCACCCTTGGGCATGGAGGCGCCTCCGCCTATCCGCCCGCAGAAGGAATTGCCTGCTCAGGAGCTTATCAATGCGCTGCAGGCGATGGGCGAGCGGTCCAAGACGACGCTGGAGGCACTGGCATCGGTGGATCCGCGACAGCTTCGCATGCCACATCCGTTGTTCGGCCCACCACTTGACTTCGGTCAGTGGTGGGCGCTTCATGCCATCCACTACGCCATGCACAACGCGCAGGCTGAGGCGGCTCTGGGCGGAGACTGAGGCTAATGCGCTTCTACGAATTCGAGTGCAAACTCCTGCTCGCCAAGCAGGGCGTCCCTCTCCCACACGGCGGGACCGCAAACAACCCGGAGCAGGCTCGCCAGCTAGCCGCTGAGCTGCGCGGGCCCGTCGTCCTCAAATCGCAGGTGCTCTCGGGCGGACGGATGAAGGCCGGGGGTGTGAAGTTCGCCGACACCCCCGAGGAGGCCGCCAACGCCGCGGCGGAGATCCTCGAGCTACCGATCCGCGACCAGCTTCCGGTCTGCGTATCGGTCGAGGCCAAGGCGGCGGTGGCGAAGGAATATTACCTCGGCGTCACGTACGACGCGCTCGCCAAGAAGCCGGTCATGATCTTCAGTGATATGGGCGGTATCGACATCGAGCAGGTCGCGGAGGAGCATCCTGGCCACGTCGCCAAGCAACACTTCTCGACGCTTATCCCGTACACCGACTTCCGCGCGAAGGAGCTGCTCGCCTCCCTAGGCATCACCGGAGGCGAGTTGACGGCGCTAACCGGCGTCGCGACGAAGCTCGTGCGACTGTTCCAGCAGTACGATATGACGCTTGCCGAGATCAATCCGCTCGGCAAGCTCGAAGACGGCTCGTTCGTCGTGCTCGATTGCCATCTCGACATGGAGGACGAGGCCCGCGAGCGTCACCAGGCCGTCCTCGACGAGCTGGGCATCAAGCCGGACGAGACACGCCAGGGCCGGCCGCCGACGGAGTTCGAGATTCGCGGCGCGCAGGTCGACGCCGTGGACCACCGCGGCGTTGCCGGCCGCGTCGTCGAGTTCGATGGTAATCTCGGGCTCGTGATCGGCGCCGGCGGCGGCTCGCTCACGATCTTCGACGCCGTCCAGAAGTACGGGGGCAAGCCGGCGAACTACTGCGAAATCGGCGGCAACCCGAGCGTCAACAAGGCGATGGAGCTCACGAAGCTCATCCTCAGCAAGCCCGGTGTCGACAAGATTGCCGTCATCATGAACGTCGTCAGCAACACCCGCGCGGACATCGTTGCCCGCGGCGTCATCAAGGGCGTCGTCGAGTCCGGCCATGACCCGGCGCAGAAGATCAGCATCTTCCGAATCCCCGGCTCCTGGGAAGCCGACGCCTTCAAGATCCTCGGCAAGTACGGCGTCGAGTACTGTGACCGCTCGGTCTCGATGTCAGAAGCGGCACGCCGGGCGGTCGAGAAGACGGGTACTTAGATGCCTGCGTACGTGATCGCCCAGTTTGACGTGAACGACGTGGACATGTACTACGAGTACGCCTCGAAGATATTTGAGACGACGAAGGGATACGGCGGGAGGATTCTTGCGGCGAACGACGCGGAGGTGCGTGAGGGTTCGATCCCGCACTTGCGGACGATCGTGGCGGAGTTTCCGTCGCTGGAGAAGGCGCGCGCGTGGTACGAGTCCGAGGCCTACCAGGCGATCATCCACCTGCGGCAGAACTCGACGACAGGGCACCTGTTCATGGTGGAAGGGCTTACGATGCCGCCACGTAAGAAGGCCGGCGAATAGCAGATGTCCATCCTCATCGACGAGAACACCACCTTCATCATCCAGGGCATCACCGGCCGCGAGGCTGTCAACATGACCCGCGAATGCCTCGATTACGGCTCGAAGGTCGTCGGCGGCGTGACGCCGGGGCGCGGCGGCCGCGACGTCTACGGTGTGGCCGTGTACGACACTGTCCGCGAGATCACCTCGAAGGAGCGCGTGGACGGCTCTGTTCTGACCGTCCCGCCCGCGTTCGTCCGCGACGCGGCGTTCGAGGCGCTCGAGAACGGCATCCGTCTGCTCGTCATCGTGACCGAGCGCGTGCCGCCGCGCGCAGAGGTCGCGCAGATCGTCGAGTTCGCCGACATAAAGGGCGCGCGCATCATCGGGCCGAACTGCCTCGGCATCATTTCGCCGGGCAAGTCGAAGATGGGCGGCATCGGTGGGCCGGCGGCGAACACGAACCAGGCCTACCGGCCTGGGCACATCGGCGTTATGTCGCGCAGCGGCGGCATGGCCACCGAGATCTCGAACTCGCTCACCGCAGCCGGTTTCGGTCAGAGCACGACCGTGAGTATCGGCGGCGACGCGATCATTGGCTCGACCTACGCCGAGCTGATGCCGTTCTTCGAGGCCGACCCGGAGACGCACGCCATCGTCATCTACTCCGAGCCCGGCGGCCCGATGGAGGCGCAGCTCGCCGAGTGGGTGAAGGCGAACAACTCGCGCCTGCCGATCATCGCCTTCATGGCCGGCCGCTTCATGGACGCCATGCCCGGCATGCGCTTCGGTCACGCCGGGACGATCGTCGAGGGCAAACAGGACACGGCGAGCGAGAAGATCCGCCGCCTGAACGACGCCGGCATCTCGGTAGCGGAGGAGATCGCGCAAATCCCGGAGCTAGTCAAGCAGCGGCTGTCATGAATCTCATTCGACAGGCGTGAGAAGGAGGCTTCTTGAAATGGAGCAAGCGAACATCGACGGCATCTCGCTGGAATACGAAACCCGGGGCTCCGGAGACCCGGTCGTCTTCATCCACGGTGCGCACATGGGTGATACATACCGGCCGTTGATGGCTGAACCTGCCCTCAAGGACTACAGGTTCATCGGCTATCACCGGCGCGGATACGCCGGCAGCGGCCGGCCGGACGGTCCGCTGTCGGTTTCCGAGCACGCGGCCGATTGCCTGGCGCTGTTGCGGAACCTCGATGCGGCGCCCGGTCATGTCGTGGGGCACTCGTCGGGTGCCGTTATCGGCATCCAGCTCGCCCTTGATGCTCCCGATGCTGTGCGGTCGCTTACACTGCTCGAGCCTGCTCTGCTTGACGTTCCCAGCGGTGGCGCGCTCATCGAGGCGCTCGGGGCGTCTGTCCCGATGTATGAGTCTGGCGACAGGGCGGGCGCCGTCGATAGCTTCCTGCGGGAAGTGTGCGGCAAGGACTATCGTCGCAGCGTTGAAACCCGGCTGCCTGGCGCCATGGAACAGGCCGCCGCCGACGCGGACGCGTTTTTCACGGGTGAATTCCCCGCTATCGCAGAGTGGCTGTTCGCCAAGGAGGACGCCGCGCGTATCACGCAGCCTGTCCTCTCGGTCCTGGGCGCGAATACCGATGCCGCTATCGGCCTACCCACTTACAGCGAGATCCACGAGCGCGTGCTCGAATGGTTCCCGAACGCAAAGCCGTTCGTGCTCCCGGGGGCTGCGCACCTTCTCCAGGTCGAGAACCCGCACGATATGGCAGAGGGCCTCGCAACCTTCCTTGCGAACAACTAATGGTGAGCGTTTAATGCCCGCGATGTTCATCCGCGTCGACATGACGCGCGAAGTCGCGGGCGACCGAGAGCTGGCGAACAAGCTCGCTGAGGTCTGCCCCGTGAACATCTTCGCGCAGGCGCCCGACGGCTCAGCGACGATTGTCGAGGAGAACCTCGATGAGTGCGTGCTCTGCGAGCTGTGCGTGCAGGCGGCCCCACCCGGCGGTGTGCGAGTCGTCAAGCTGTACGACGGCACCGTGCTCGAACGCTGATCCCGCGATGATCGGAAGATCGTCGCTCTCGTCGCTACCGTTCCTGAGTGATGCCCGCCGCGGTCGGGCATCCTCATACGACACGTCGGGAGGGAACGCGGACTTCTGGCTGCTCCAACCCGGCGAGACGCGCACCTTAGCGGACATCGCTAGCCCGGGTGCCATACGACACGTCTGGATGACGCTCGCGTCACGCGAGGAATCGTACCCTCGCCTGAGCGTCCTGAGGATGTTCTGGGACGGCGCCGAGACGCCGTGCGTGGAGGCGCCGACTGGCGATTTCTTCGGCGTAGGCCACGGTGTGATCCGGGAGTTCTGGTCTCTTCCCCTGACCATGAGCCCACGCGACGGACGGGGCTTCAACTGTTACTTCCCGATGCCTTTCAACCGCGACGCTCGGGTCGAGCTCACAAACGAAGGCGACCGGCGGCTCGTCGTCTATTTCTACATCGACTACGAGACCTTTGAGCGTCCTCTCGAAAACGTCGGCCTCTTCCACGCTCAGTGGCGATCCGAGTATCCAACGGTGGGCTGGGGCGACGACGATCGGCGCTTCGAGGATGAGCAGGATTACCGTCGCGAAGTCTTCTCAACGCCGAACATGAGCGGTGAGGATAACTACGTGATTCTCGAGGCGGAGGGGCGCGGGCAGTACGTCGGGTGCAACCTGAATGTCGATTGCCGGCGGCGCCTCAAGAACGACTGGTACGGCGAGGGCGACGACATGATCTTCATCGACGGGGATGTCAGGCCGACCCTCCATGGGACGGGCACGGAAGACTACTTCAATACCGCCTGGAGTCCGCTAACCGAGTTCTGGACGCCCTATCACGGCCAACCCCTGGCCTCGACCGGAGGTGAAGGCTGGCTCTACAAGGGCAAGCAGTCGGTCTACCGCTTCCACATCGAAGACCCGGTCCATTTCCGCAAATCGATCCGCGTGACGATCGAGCATGGCCACGCCAACCACTTGTCGCATGACTACTCGTCAACCGCCTATTGGTACCAGACCGAACCCCACGCCATCCCTCCTGCCCTTCCCTCGGCCGACCACCGCTTACCGCGGTCGTGACCGCTTACGCGGGCGGCAGCTCGCCCCGAGTGATCGCATAAAGCTGCATGTCGTGGTGCCGCCCACGGTGGAACATGCAGCCGCGCATCGTCCCTTCGTGCCTGTAGCCGCCCTTCTCCGCGACCTTCAGCGACCCCGCGTTCTCGACATCAATGCATAGCCGAATACGGTTGATATTCTTACTATCGAACAGGTATCGCGTAAGGAGCTGAAGCGCCTCGGTTGTAGCGCCCTTTCCCCAGTGCTCCTTTCCGAAGAGGCGGTAGCCGATCTCGAATTCTTCCATATATGGCACGGTCTTGAAGTACATGATCTCGCCGATGATATTGCGTTTCGCATCGATCATCAGGAGCCGGCCGAAGTTCTCGCCCCAGAAGCCGGTGCGCGAGAATTCGTCCCTGTACGTCACCTCCGACATAATGCTTAGGGGCCAGTAGTCGCCACGGCTGTCGAGATCGAGGTCGAGCTCGCGTAGCCGGTCGAGGTCCGCCTCGCGGACCGGACGCAGGGTAATGTTTTCGCCTTCTAGCATGGGCCACGCCGTTTCGTCATTCTGAGCGTCGACCGGTTTGAGCGCGACGGATTGCAGCTTCGCGACGGAATCTGGCGGGGTGGCGGAGTGTGAACAGCACCGGAGCGCGGCCCGCGTCGATACCTCGAGCTCGATTCCAATGCGCTACCTATTCCTCGGTATCAGCACCGTGTAGTCCAAATCCAGCACAACATTGGGGTGGTGTGACTCTCGTCCCGTCTCCGGATCCTTCACCCGCGCCTCGATGGGCTCTTCGCTCGGATCGAGGTTCTTCACGCCGACCAGCCGCAACCGCAGCGCGCCCGCGTCCCCGCGCCCGAGGTCGATACGCTCGAGAACCTTCGTCCACGCGAACAAGGTGTCGCCCCCGACAGTCGGGTTTGCGTGCGTACCGGCATTGAAGCCGAGAATTCGGATCACATTCTCGAGCCCGTCGTTTGAGATCGCGTGCGCCAACGAGATGATGTGCCCACCGTAGATGATCCGCCTGCCAAGCTTCGATTTCTTCTGGAGCAGCTCATTGAAGTGCACCCGCGCGTTGTTCTGGTATAGCCGCGTCGCCATCTGGTGCTCGGCATCCTCGATAGTCAGCCCCTGAGGATGGAGGATAAGTTCTCCCGGCTCGTAGTCCTCCCAGAAGAAGCGGCTCGCCGTGATCTCTGGATCGAACCGCGCGAGATCCAGCACTGGGGGCACGTGAAGATTCTCCACCGCGACCTGACGTGGTAGCTCCGGCGCGTCATCGGCGCCCGAGTTTACTCCCGGCTCGCGCTTGTTCACCATCGCCCAGCGATAGAACTGAAGCACCGGCTCTTCCCGCTGATTGAAGCCGCGGGTGTGCACCCACACGATCCCGACGTCCGGCCGGGACGTCTCGCGCTTGCCGATGACTTCTGTCTCCGCGCGCAGGGTGTCGCCGGGGTAAACGGTGCTCAGAAAGCGGACGTCGGCGTAGCCAAGGTTCGCCGGCGAGTTCAGCGAGACGTCCGGCACCGCCCGCCCGAATACAATGTGGAAGACGAGCATGTCGTGAACTACTTCTCGCTCGAACCCAAGCGAGCGCGCGAATTCGCGCGAGCAATGTAGCGGCCGCCGGTCTCCCGTCAGCGCGATGTAGAGGGCGAGATCACCTTCAGTTACGGTGCGGGGGACGGCGTGGTGAATCGTCTTCCCCACGACAAAGTCTTCGAAGAAGTTTCCCACTCGCGTTTTACGAGTCATCCGCCGTTCATCAGAATAGCTGACCACTGACGGCTGATAACTGACAACTAAATTTGGCTGTATCCGCTGCCTGCCACCTCAAACCCTATCCCCTTGCCGTCATCGATCAGGCCGTACTGCTTGAGGAGCGTCTGGCTGTAAGTTACGACCCCGCTCACCTTCTCCGGTGGCTCACTCGCAAGAACGAGGGCGGCTTTCGCCATCAACTCAGGCGGCTCGCCCGCAGGATCGTCCAGACCGCGCACGAGGCGGTGGTGTACTGTGCCCGGCGTCGGCACGACCTGCGAGGGTGACACGCAGGAGACCGAGATGCCGTACTGATACACTTCGGCGGCCAGTCCCTGTGTGAACCGCTCGAGCGCCGCCTTCTCGGCGCCATAGCAGGTGCCGCCGCCGAGCCAGCGTGGATCGTTGCCGTATGGACCTCGGCCGGGGCCGATCGCCGCACCAGACGAAATGTTCACGATGCTCCCGCTTCCCCTCGAGATCATATCCTCTAGCACAAGCTGGCTGAGAATGAACGGGGCGTGGAAATTCACGGCCCAGGAACGCATCCAGCGGTTCAACGGATAGTCTTTCACAGGCACGAAGTATGTCAGCGCAGCGTTGTTTACCAGCACATCAATCGGACCGTACGTCTGGCGAGCTGTCTGCACGAGCTTCTGGCAATCCTCCGGCTCCGAAATGTTGGCGGCCACGGCGGTCGCTTCGCCGCCGCTCTCCTTGATCCCGCCGACTGTACTCTCAAGCGAACCCTCGAACTGGTGGTCCCCCTCGCGCAGGGTCCGTGCCGCACAGACTACCCGCCCGCCCTCGGCCGCGAAGACGCGGGCGATCTCCGCGCCAATGCCACGGCTCGCGCCCGTCACTATCACACTCTTTCCGTCGAGCCTACCCACAGTTGCCTCCAGTCAGATGCCCTCGTCTAGAGACGCCTCGGAGGCGTGTCTTTGGCGATGGCTTGCAATCGTTAAACACCTGCTACGCGGAAACCGGGTCCAACAGGACGACAGCTTCCCCCTTCACGACGGCCTCGCCGTTCTGGTTGAAGCAGTCCGTCTCGATCGTGGCCATCCGCTTTTCCAGCTCTATGCCCTTAACCTCTGCCACCGCCTTGATGGTGTCGCCGATCCTCACGGGCCGCAGAAAGCGGAGGCTCTGGCTCAGGTACACGACACAGCAACCCGGCGCCAGCCTCGTCCCAAGCGCCGCCGAGATGAAGCCGGCGCTCAGCATGCCATGGGCGATGCACTCTCCGAACCGCGTCTTCGCCGCATAGTCGGCGTCTTGGTGCAGCGGATTGGTGTCGCCGGTTACCTCCGCAAACCGCGCGATGTCTTCGACGCTTACAGTCCTCTCGAATTCGGCGCGATCGCCAACCTTCACGCCCGTTAATGTTTCAGCCACGGGATGCCTCGCGCTCTGCAATTTACTACCGCGATGATTCGCGAGGCAACTGCCGGCGATGGTTCAGTGTCTTGGGTCGTCAACTTCAAGACGCGGTCGATTCTCAGCGAAAGCAACCGTGGGTGGCCCGCGCTATGCTAACATTCCGCCGTGAAGATCACGCACCGGATCGCCGAATTCGTCGCGTCAACCCCAACTGCCGCGATACCTCCTGAGGCCAGAGAGCAGGCCCGCCGCGCGGTCCTCGATACGCTCGGCGTGATGCTGGCGGGCAGCCGTGAAGAAGCAAGCATCAAAGTCGCCGCCTTGGTCCGCGAGCAAGGTGGGGTCGGCGAGGCCGCTGTCCTTGGCCACGACTTTCGAGCCCCCGCGTTCGAGGCCGCTCTTGTCAACGGCACCTCCGCCCACGCGCTCGACTTCGATGACGTTAGCGTTACCATGCGCGGTCACCCCAGTGTTCCTCTGCTGCCCGCCGTCCTCGCGCTTGGCGAGAAGCTCGGCTCAAGCGGCGAGGAGCTGACCGACGCCTTCGTTCTCGGCTTCGAGGTCGAATGCAAGCTCGGGTCGGTCATCGGCGGCCGGCACTATGCTCTCGGCTGGCATCCCACCGCTACCTTCGGCACCATCGGAGCGGCGGCCGCGAGCGCTCGCCTCCTCGGTCTGGATGTCGATACAACGCGCATGACGCTTGGCATCGCAGCGTCGCTGGCCAGCGGCGCCCGCCGCAACTTCGGCTCGATGACCAAGCCCCTTCACGCCGGCTGGGCAGCCCGTAACGGGGTCATCGCCGCAGGTCTGGCCTCGCGAGGCTTCACAGCTGACGACGAAGCGCTCGAAGCGCCCGATGGCTGGCTGCACGCCGCCTCAGGAGGAGCGCCCGTCGACCCTTCACCGATCGAGCACCTCGGCGACACTTGGGAAATTGTCTCGCCCGGCATCGACGTCAAGCTCTATCCATGCTGCTACTTCACACACCTCTCGATCGACGCCGCGCTCGAAATCTCTGCCCGAGTGTCTCCACAGATGGCGGCAATCGAAGGCGTTCGCGTCTCAGTCAGTCCGGGTACGATGATGGTGTTGCGCAAAGAGCCGCCTCAAACTGGCCTCGAAGGCAAGTTCAGCCTCGAGTACTGCGTCGCCGCCGCCCTCGCGGACGGAGATGTATCGCTCGCCACGTTCGACGACGGTGCCGTCGCCCGCCCTAACGTTCGCGCGCTCATGAAACGTGTGCGAGTCACCGAAGACGGTCCTCCAGCATCAGCACCCCTCGGCGGGAGCGCTGTCGTCCAGGTGGCGTTTCTTGATGGAGAACGGATTAGCGCCCCTCGTGTAGACATCCCGAGGGGCGCCCCTCAAAACCCGCTCTCTTGGTCGCTGCTGGCCCAGAAGTTCCGAGACTGCGCGACACTCGTCCTCGATCGGAATCGAAAAACTGGATGACCTGCCGGATGTACGCAACCTCGTTGCCGCCTTCCGGATGGACTCCGTACATGTCTGATCCCATTCTCCACAACACGCTCACCCGCAAAAAGGAACCGCTCTCCGATCAGTCCGTCGGAATCTACGTCTGCGGCGTTACTCCCTACGACACCACTCACCTCGGCCATGCCTTCACCTACACGGCTTTCGACGTCCTCATCCGCTACCTGCGTTTTCTCGGACGGGACGTGACCTACGTCCGTAACGTGACTGATATCGACGACGACATTCTTCTCCGCGCCAGATCGCGAGAGATGCACTGGAAAGAGCTCGGCGACCGCGAATACGCCAAATTCATGGCCGACATGCAGCACCTGAACAACCTTCCCCCAGAATGCGAGCCCCGCGCAACGGAACACATCCCTGAAATCATCCGGCTGATCGACGGCCTGCTCGCAAAAGGCTGCGCTTATGCCTCCGATGGCAACGTCTACTTCGACGTCAAGAACTATCCGAACTTCGGGAAGCTCTGCGGACTTTCGTACGTCGCGCAGCTCGAGGTGGCGAACGAACGGGGCAACTTCCCCGCGGACCCGCTGAAGCGCGACCCGCTGGACTTCGTTCTCTGGCAAGCGAAGAAAGACGGCGAGCCGTCATGGCCATCGCGCTGGGGCGAGGGCCGCCCCGGCTGGCATATCGAATGCTCGGCAATGAGCATGAAGTACCTGGGCGAGAGCTTCGCCATCCACGGCGGCGGCGGCGATCTCGTTTTCCCGCACCACGAGGCGGAGATCGCTCAGTCGGAATGCCTCACTGGCAAGCCCTTCGTGCGCCACTGGATGCACACCGGCATGCTTTATTGCGGCGAGCACAAGATGAGCAAATCGCTCGGCAACATGGTCTTCCTCGCCGACCTGCTCCCCGTCTGTCCACCCGATGCCATCCGCCTCTACCTCCTCGGCCACCATTACCGCGAGCCCTGGAACCACGACAGACGAGAGCTTGCGGCCGCGCGGACTCTTGCGCGAAAGTTTTCGCACACGCTTAACGGCGGCGGCGAAGAGGCGAGCGACGAAGAGATCGGCCGCTGTGGCAGCGGCGTTCTCGCGGCCCTGGCTGATGACCTCGAGACGCCCAAGGCAATCGAGGAGCTGCGCAGGCTGGCGAACAGCGCGGAGCCGGAAGCGCGCCGCGTCGGAAGAACGCTGGGAAAGCGTGTCTTAGGGCTGACGTTCGACACGTCTGGAATGTAAGCGGGTCGCTCAGCAACCTGCGTCTGGACTTTTAAGACCCCGATTGCCCGCCGATCACGCGCTCGGCCGCCGCTCGGAATCGCTCCCGGTGGTCCTCCCCCTGACGCAATGCGAGATTGTGCTCCATCTCGCGCTTCCCGGCCTCTGCGATGATGGTCGCCAAATCGACCACCTCTTTCGACGCAATCACCGCCGACGGCGAGTTCTGCGCAATCGCCGAAGCCATTTCGCCGACAACTGACGCCAGCTCAGCCTCAGGCACGACGCGATTCGCCAGTCCAATTCGTAGCGCCCCGTCTGCGTCGACGACGCGTGCCGTGAAAAGAAGCTCCTTCGCGATGGCCTGGCCCACAATGCGAGGAAGCTGACTCGCGCCGACCACGAGACCATAGGTCGCCCCGACGAACCGGAACTTGGCCGCTTCCGAGCAGATGCGAATATCGCAGTGGATTGCGAATACTGCCCCGCCTCCGTAGGCATAACCGTTGACCGCCGCGATTGTCGGTTTCCTCACCCGCAACAGCCGGATGGCCGCGCGAGCGGCCGCGTCTCGCCGGCTATCGCCGGCGGTGCCGACCGCCTCCGCCATGTCCGCGCCCGCACAAAACGCCTTCTCGCCCGCCCCGGTCAGCACGATAACCCGAACATCATCGTCCGCCTCGAGCGCATCGAGGCACTCGATCAGTTCGGCGGACATCTCGGCGTTGATGGCGTTGTGCTTCTCCGGCCGGTTCAGCCGGATAGCCGCGACGTGCCCGTCGCGTTCGAGGAGGATCGCGTTGTAGGTCATCGCGGCCCCATAAGGCCGGGTTTCATACGGTCCACGAAGCTACTCACAGCACGAGAGGTAGGCATGGAAACGGCTTGATTGCCCCATAACGTCCAACCCGCCCTATGCCTCATCCTGCGGCAGCCGCTCGGCTAAACCGAAAGGATGTGCACTGCCAGCGCTGCCGCCTCGCCTTTAACCATCCCACCGCCGTTTTCCGTCATCCCCACTTTCGGGTTGCGCACTTGGCGGTCCCCCGCCTCACCGCGCAGCTGCGAGAAGATCTCGTAGATCTGCGCCACGCCGGTCGCCCCAATTGGGTGGCCCTTCGAGATTAAGCCGCCGCTTGGGTTTACCGGAATTGGCCCGTCCACGTAGGTTGCCTTCGAGTCGATCAGCTGACCGCCCTCGCCCGGCTTGCAAAAGCCAAGCTCCTCGTAGATCACAAGCTCGGCCGGCGCCGATGCATCATGCACTTCTGCGACGTTTATGTCCTCCGGCCCGACGCCCGCCATCTCGTACGCCTTCTGGGCAGCGCGCTCCGTGATTCCCGGCTGACCCGGCTGCCGGTCATCGCCGGACGCGAGGACTGACGCGCGGACGAATACTGGCTTCGATGTGAACTGCTTGGCCTTGTCCGCGGCGCACAGCACAACCGCCGCAGCGCCGTCACCGATTGGCGAGCACATCAGGCGCGTCAGCGGCTCAGCCACCATCGGCGAGGTAAGGACGTCCTCGAGCGAGTAGACCTCGCGGTACTGCGCGTGTGGGTTTAGGGACCCGTGGTAATGGTTCTTGACGGCGACGCGTGCAAACTGCTCCTTGGTCGTTCCATATCTCTGCATGTGCTGCCGGGCGAACGCCGCGTAGAAGTCCATGAACATGGAGCGCTTCTCGCCCGCCCCCTCTTCCGGCGCGGGGTTGTCGCGGTCGCCGTTCTCCTTTGCTGCCTTCGCTGCAGCGGCCATCTGCTGCACCCATTCCACGTCCACCGCCGCGCCGATCGCCTTGAACGAACGCGTCTTGTCCTCGTGATACAACTTCTCCATGCCTACCGCGAGAGCCATGTCATACATCCCCGAGGCGACGTACATCCACGCCACGTGAAACGCCGTCGAGGAGCTCGCGCAGGCGTTCTCGGTGTTGATGACCGGGATACCTCCGATGCCGAGCTCTCGCAGCACGACCTGCCCGCGGATCATCTCTTGTCCTGTAATTAGCCCCGCAGTCGCGTTGCCCACAACGGCCGCCTCGAGCTTCGACTTGTCGACACCTGCTGAGTCGAGCGCACCCGTGATAGCCTCGCCGGCGATGTCCTTCATACTGCGATCGAGGAACTTCCCGAAGTTGGTCATCCCGGCGCCGATCACGGCAACGTCTCTCATGGGCTTCCTCCTTAGCGAACGCTCAGGTCTCGTCGCGAGCAGTATACGTCAGTGGACTCCACCCGTGTAAGGGCGGGTTTGGCCTCATCGCCGCGATTGCGGTCGGTCGTTGAAAAGGTCGTCTTCGCAGGCTAAACCTAAAGCCGGCACGAAATCCGCGCGCCCCAAGACGACGCCCCGCCCCAGTGCCCTCACGCCCTCCCCGAGATATCGCCCAGGAACCCGACGTCGAACCAGCTGTTCAGGCCCACTAGATTGTCCGTAAAAACGAGAATGCCGACGACAATAAGCATCACCCCGCTAACGGCGTTGATCACGCCGGAGTAGCGCTTGACGTGCTCGTATAGCGGCTTTACACCGTTGTAGGCCAGCCCCATCGCGAGAAACGGCACTGAAAGCCCGGCCGAATAGACGAGCAGTAGAACGCCCGCCTCGGCCACCGTCCCGCTCGATACCGCAAGCCCAAGAATCGCACCCAGTGTCGGCCCGATGCACGGGCTCCATCCGACTGAGAACGTCGAGCCGACCACGAACGAGCGCGCGTAGCCGATCCGCGCGCCCGCAGGCGCGTCGATTCGCCGCTCGCGCTCAAGGAAAGGAATCGTGATCACATCGGCTAAGTGCAACCCCATCACGATCAGCAGCGTGCCCGAGACCTTGAGGATGATCTCCTGGTGGTCTCGCAAGAAGTAGCCGAGAATGCCCAGCGAAACACCGAAAGCGACGAACACGAGCGAAAACCCGCTGACAAAGCTCACCGCATGCAGAAACGGCGACGGCGGAGCGCTCGCAGCCGGCATCGCAACCGTGGTCGTCCCCGCGCTCCCCGCGAGGGCCACTTGCTGAACGCCGGCTGAGCGGCCAACTGCAGGCGCCGGTTCCAGCGATGCCCCAGTCAAGTAGCCGAGATACGCCGGGACCAGGGGGAGCACGCACGGCGAAAGGCACGATAGCAGCCCCGCCGCGAAGGCGACGAACACGCTCACACCGCCGACCTCGAGGTCCATACGACACCATGATAGATACACAGCGCGCTCCCGGCAAAGGAATCGATCCGTTAAT
>VBEI01000079.1 GCA_005882715.1 Chloroflexota bacterium
GGACCCCGGTCTCGCTCTGCATGTCCGATTCTGATTCAATCGCCTCGACCTGAACCGGTGCGGCGGCTTTTCGCGAGCCCTTCATTGTCTTGAGCAGCCGCCCGAAATAATCGCCCGCAAGTTTGTTCGCAGCAGCATACTGCACGAGAAGCGGGTTGCGCACCGCCTCCATGCGCACGAAATGGTCATACCCCAGCTCGGAGATCAGCACGGCCACTTCGGCGAGGGCCTCGAGCGCCAGCTTCTTGCGCTTCAGAGAGAAGTGAACGCTTGCCAGGTGAAATAATGCGGTCGCCAGCTCTCGCTTTGCGTTGCTGTCTCTCAGAAGATTCACGGCGCGTTCAATGGAGGCTGCGGCTGCCTTTAGATCTCCCGCGTCGCGCTTGATCAGACCAAGAGTCGTCGACGAAACCCCAAGCTCGAGCGTCCCGCCCTTCTCTTCTGCCAGGGCTAGGGCGCGCTGGGCCCACGCTTCGGAGTTTGCCGGGTCTCCCATCAACCGATAGGTCTTCGCCACGCCGTCGGAGATGTAGCTGCTGATCAACACCTCGTCCATCGTTTGAGCCAATCGCAGCGCTTCAAAGTAGAGTTCGATGGCCAGTGAGTACTCGCCCCTATCACGCTTAACGTCAGCCAGGTTTTGACGCAGGTACATCTCGGGTCTCGCGTTGCTCAGACGTCCGGCCCTATCCAGTCCTTCGCCCAGAGCCGTTTCAGCTTGGTCAAACTCGCCCTGTAGGTAATAGAGCACGCCCAGGTTGTTGACAGTGCGTAGGTGGGCCGCATCATTGCCGAGCTTCAGCCAGCACTGTCTCGCACGCTCGAAATAGATGGCAGCATCCGCAAGCCGGCCCATCTGGGCGAGGGCGATGGCAAGGTCGTCGGCAACCAGGGCTACGTTGTAAACGTCCCCCTTCGCTTCGTAGATATCGAGGACGCCACGCAGCTCACTCTCCGCCTGCTTGAGCTCGCCGCACCAGTTAAGTGAGATGCCGAGCTGTTTTCTCGCCTCCGTGAGCAGGGGCGCCGGACCATCGTGCGCCAGGAGAAGCGCTTCCGCCTTCTTGAGGGCCTGCTTGGACGCCTCGTGCTCCCCCTTCGCGCGGAGGCACATACCTTCGATTACCAGCGCTTCTGCCTGAAGTGCCCACTCCTGATTCGCTTCGAACGAAGTTATCGCGCGGGAAAGGAGGTTCAGGGCAAGATCGATCTGGCTCACGTTGTGCAGGATGCGGGCTTTCCAAAGCATGAGCTTCGGCTGTTGCGCGAGCTGCTCGTCGGGTACGGCGTCGAGCCATTCCGCCAGGGTATCCCACTGCCCCTCTTCGAACATTTGCCAGCCGACCCGGTCCGTCACCTGGACGATCCGCTCCCAGCCACCAGCCTGGATGTAGTGGTAGACCGCCTCTTCCCAGTGCTCGGCCTTCTCCATCAACTCAGCGGCCCGAATATTGAGCTCGCGGAAACGTTCTGGCTGCTGGCTGCGGAGATGGCTGACGAGAAAGGCCCGGAACAGGCGGTGATACCGGCGGCGCCTGCCGTTCTGGTCGTCAGTCAGAACAAAGAGGTTTAACCGTCGCAGCTGATTGAGCCGCTTCTCGGTATCTGTCGAACCCAGGAGCTCATCCAGGAACTGCTCATCGAGCCAGCGCGGTACAGCGCTGCCGGTGAGGAACTCCTTGAGGTCGTTCGCCAGCGGATCGAACTGCTCGAGCTTGACGTACTGAAAGAGCGTGTCCGAACCGCGCAAGTGCTCGAGCGAAATTGCCGTCCGGCTCATTTGAACCCTGTCCGCGAGCAATACCAGCGCGCCCGCCCAGCCTTCCGATACGTCGGCCAGGTGCTGAGCGTCGTCGAGCGAGACGTCTTTTCCTAGGACATCGCGGAAGAGATGGACTACTTCTTCGCACGTAAAGGAAAAATCTGCCGCGCCGATAGTGTCCACCTCTTGGCGGACAGACATCAGCGGCAGTATGCCGAGTTGGGGCTGCGTGCGCCCGGAGAGGATGACGTGGCAGCCGGGCGGCAGTCGGTACAGCCATCCTTCGACTATCTGCGTCAGTTCGGTCTCCGCTTCGTCCAGAAAGTGGAAGTCGTCGAGGACGAATGTCAACGGCGGACCCGGCTGCATGGCTGACACCAGCAACTCTACTGCGCGGTCAGGTCCAATTGAGTCGCCCGTCGCAAGGGCAGTGCCGAGCTCGATGCCAAAATCCGGTTCCCGCTCCCGACCAGAAGCGACGAGGTAGCGCAGAAACGTGGCGGCATCCCGATCGCGCTCATCGAGACCGTACCAGCAGACGGGATCGGTTGCGGCCTGGGCGAAGTCGAGAAGAAGCGTTGTCTTGCCGTAACCCGCGGGCGCGCTCACCAAGGTGATCCTTCGCTCCCGGGCATGCGAGAGCGCTTCTATTAGGCGCTCACGCCTTACGATCGCTGGGCGGCGAACAGGCAGGCGCACCTTGGAAGGATATGGGACTTCCAAGGCGATACGTCCCCGTTTACGGGTCTCTGCGGTTTCTGCCATCTCACCCCGGTCTAGAGGGACTGTCCGATTCGTCTGAATTAAAGACGTGACCAAAAGGTTGGTGTTACGAATCACCAACGAAAGATTTATCGATGGGGACTAGGGGGTGTGCTCGAGGGCAGATGTGGAAGTGGCTAGGCGCGGCTTTCCTTCTCGAGGCGGCGCCGTCGCTGCGCCATCAAGCGGCTGTAGAGGAGCAGGTCAGCATCGCTGTAGACGGCTTCGCCCATCTCGCTGCCGCGCTTCAATGACTTCATCGTCGCCTTTGTGAGCGCGACGGGCAGCGGCGGGTTCACGATGATCCGCCCCGCGAGTTCGCGCGCCTTCGCCTCGACCTCGCTATCGGGTGCCAGGTGCGTCACGAGGCCGTACTCGTACGCCTTCGCCGCGCTGAACCGCTCGCACGTCACCGTTAGCTCCAGCGCCCGTGCGTGGCCCATCTCCCGAGCAAGGCGCGGCAGTGCGTTCCAGCCAAGAGGAAGGTCTAGCTCGACCTCGGGAATCGAGAACCAGGTCGATTCGCCGGCAACGCGCAGGTCGCAGCAGGCGGCGAGGACCAGGGCACCACCGATCGCGAATCCCTGCACCGCTGCGATCGTGATCTGGTCGAGGCCCTCGATCGCCGCAGAAGTGCGGCTGCCGATGCCCGAGTTGTGCCGGACCTCAAGTTCGTTGCTCGACCCAGAATCGCGCCACTCGCTGGTGTCGGCGCCAGATGAGAAAACGCCGCCTTCGCCGATGAAGATCACGACACGCGTCTCGAAGTCGTCGGCCAGGGCCTGACAGACAGCCTGTAAGTCGAGATGCATCTGACGGTTGATGGCGTTCTTCTTCTCCAGCCGGCTGAAGCGCAAGACCATTAGGGCGCCGTCCCGATCGACCTTCAGTGTCTCGTATTCCATACGCTGGGAGTCTAAGCGGAGCGAGGCAGTATGTCACTAAAGCTGGGAGTTCGTTTTGCATTTTTTGCGTTTGCAGTAACGGTTTGTTCTAGAATTAGACAACCGGTTCGGCGTCAGGGATGGCCGGTGGCGCTATTTCCGGGCTTGCGCTGGGCACGCGAATGGTGCGAACCGGCGAGGCGGCCAACCAGAGAGCAGCGACCAGCATGGCACCGGCGCCAACCGCCAGAGTGCCGCGCAATCCCAGCGTCTCTCCCAGCGCGCCTCCAGCCAGAATGCCGACCAGCAACACACCGTGTGCGCAGAGCTCGAATCCGGCGTTGACACGCCCGAGAAGGCGGCCCGGAGTTATCGTCTGGCGCAAACTAACCTCGTTAATGCTGTAGACAACGAAGCCGCCGTCGCCCAACTGCTGAGCTACCAAGAATGCCGCCGCCAGGACGACCCCTCCCGGGGCCAGTGGCACGAGAAGCATCGACGCTCCAATGACCGCGAGGCCGGAGACCATCGCCGGGCCAATCCCCAACCGGGAGGCAGCCCGCGCGGCGAAAAGTGCCCCGACAAGTGAACTTATGCCGCCGACCGCGTAAATCATCCCGAGAACGCCCGGCTGGAAATCGAGCACTCGAATGACGTAGAGCCCGAAGGCGGCGCCGAACATTCCGAATGCGAAGTGGTTCAGGCATTCGCTCACTATCGTTGTTCTGAGGAACGCGTTGCCAAGAATGGTCTGGATTCCTTCTTTAGCCTCGCGCAGCATCCCCGTGCGCTCCTCCTCGGGGGCGGGGGGGCTCTCCGTCTTGGTGATGCGTCTGATATAGAAGGCGGAGAAGAGGAACGAAACCGCATCGATCAGAATAGCGACGGGCCCAGTGAACAGTTGCACGAGCCAGCCGGCGGCGCCGAACGCACCGACTTCGGCAGCCGAGTCGCTGGCCTTCAGCTTGCTGTTGCCTTCCAGTAGTTCTTCCCGCTTTATCAGCGACGGAAGATATGACTGGTAGGCGACTTCAAAGCATATGCTCAGGATGCCGGTTAGGAAGGCTACCACGTAAAGTTGCTCCATGGTCAGGGCATCGAAGGCGTACGCCAGGGGAATGGAAGCGAGCAGCGTGGCGCGGCCGAGATCGGCGGCGATCATGATAGGACGGCGCCGCAGGCGGTCCACCCACACTCCGACGAAGGGCGCGAAAATCAGCTCCGGCACGATGCCCAGGGCGAGGAGCGCTGCGACTTCGAAGGGCCGCGCATCGAGAACGAGAATGGCGGTGAAATGAAGCGCCGTCCGGCCGATTAGCGATCCAAAGACCGAAATCGTCTCGCCGGCCCAGAGCTTGACGAAGTCGGGATGACGCCAGAGGCCTGTCCTGAGTCCTCCCAACCGGCCGTTCAGCCATTCGCTAATCATCTGCGTTCATCCGTGATCTATCTGTGAAATCTGCGTTGAGTGCTGACTTCTGCCGATCATCGTTGCTCCCTATAGCCCCTTGTAGTTAATGAACTGGCTGATCTTCGTGACCGGCTTGATCAGATCGGCCGAGTCCTGGATCACCTTCTCGATGGGCTTGTACGCGGAGGGCGCCTCGTCAAGCAGCTTCTGGGCGTCGCGGTCCAGCCAGGTCTTGCCCGCCATCTGCTTCCGGAAATCCTCCGGCGAAAGCGTCTTGCGCGCCTGGTTCCGGCCCATCACGCGCCCCGCCCCATGCGGGCTTGTCGCGTATGCCTCAGCATTGCCTCGGCCGCGCACGATGTACGTCGCGGCGCCCATGCTGCCGGGGATGATGCCCATCCTGCCCTCGCTCGCGTCGATCGCGCCCTTGCGTGTCATCCACGCGCCGTCGTCGAGCCGCTCGGCGTAGTTGTGGTGACAATTGATGCGCTGGACCTCGTTCCAGTCGCTCCCGAGCTCCAGCGAGACGGCCTCCATCAGCGAGTCCATCATCGCCTCGCGTTGGGCATAAGCGTACCGCTGCGCCCAGAGCATGTCCTCCAGGTACGCTTCGGCCTGCTTTGTGCCAACCATCAGGTACGCGAAATCGCGGTCTTCGAGGGCAATGCCCTCCGCCGCGCAGGCATCCTTCGCGACCCCGACGTGCGATGTGGCGAGCAGGTTGCCGATTCCGCGCGAGCCGGAGTGCAGCAGCAGCCAGACCTGTCCGCGCGCATCTTCGGAAACCTCGACGAAGTGGTTGCCCGCGCCGAGCGTGCCGAACTGGATGAGTGCCTTGTTGCGCAGGTCGGGCGAGCGCCTGACGAGCGCCGCGTCATCGATGCCGGCCGGGAACCCGTGGTCCTCGATGAATCGTTTCGCCTGCGGGAGCGGCCGTTTGTGGCTGGTGCCGACGCCCGAGGGGATCAGCTCTCGAATATATTGGAGGACTCGTCCTTCCTTGCCGACGAAGTCGTCCCGCTGGACGTCCGTCTGCACGGCAATCATCCCGCAGCCAATGTCGACGCCGACGGCGTAGGGCATGACCGCCTCCTTCGTCTTGAGCGCGCTGCCGACCGGCGGGCCGAAGCCGAAGTGGGCATCCGGCATAAGCGCGAGGTAGCCCTCGATGATCGGCAGCCGGCTAATGCGCTCGGCCTGCCTCATCGTCGCCTGGTCGATTATCGACGCCCAGGACTTGACGGTTCCCTTTCCGTATTCGTTTTCGGTCTCGATGGTTTCAATCATGGTGCTTGAATCCGTTCGTTCTGCGATCGAGGCGTCGAAGCCATCATTGCTGCCTCGCCCACGATCATGACGTAGTAGAGACGCCCCGCGGGGTATCGAGCCGAGTCGCGCATTCTTTCACGAGCGAGTCCCCGGGGTCAGCGACGTGGTCCCGATTCGTTGGGGCGTCTCTACGCGAGGCGTGGTTCACCGGTACATTACCCCTGCCTCTTCAGTTGTCCCGTCTTGCGCGCCCAGCGTTCCGCCACAGCGAAGACTGCGATGCCGCCAGGCACTAGTACAATGCCGAAGAGAACCAGCGTCGCCAGCGTACCGAGTAGGTCCTGCACGCCGTCGCCGTCGATGATCGCGCCGCGGATGCCGTCCAGGAAGTAGGTTGCGGGAGAGATGTACGAGAAGACCCGCAGCCAGGGCGGGAGCACGTCGACACTGTAGTAGACCCCAGAGATTAGCAGGACGACGGCCTGGATCATGAACGACATCTGCGTGCCGCGTTCCGGATACAGAAGCGGCAGTACACCGGTCAGTATGCCCAGCCCGGCGACGCTGACACTCCCGACAACTATCACGACGGCCGCAGCGAACCAGTTCGCCTGCCCCAGGTCCACGCTAAAAAACGGCACCGCTATCGCGAAGATCAACAGTGTCCGCACGATCGCGTGCAGTACCCCGAAGATCGACATGCCAATCAGGTGCACCGCTCGCGATACCGGCGCCATTAGGGTGTGCTCGATCGTCCCTTCCCACCGCTCCCAGGTGATTACGAGGCTTATGTCATCCAGAACCGCCGAAAGGTAGGCCCAGACGAGCGTCCCCAGCAGCAGAAAGAGCACGAGGTGCGATGCGTCCGTGGTGATCCCCGCCTGCTCCGCCTCCTTGGCGATGAACGTGATCGCCAGCGTGTTGACCACGCCGTACACAAGCCACACTAGCTCCCACGCCCAGTAGCGCTTCCAGAGGTTGGTCTGGCGCTCCACGAAGGCGTAGGCGAGGTTGACCGGCCCGCGGATTAGCCCCGGCTGCGCTGTTCGTTCTGCTATGTTCAACATCTCGTTACTCCGTTCCTTCGCTTAGTCCCGCCGCCGGTCGATCAGCTCCCGGACCGTTGCGTCTTTCACCTCGTATACTCGCGTCGCGATTCGGTCGAGGATCGCCGGATCGTGTGCCGCGCACAGAATCGTGCCCGGGTACTTCTCGAGCACCTCGAGGAGCTTCCGCCGCGTTGAGCGGTCGAGGTGGTTCGTGGGCTCGTCGAGGACGAGCACGTTTGTCGGTTTTAGCACCAGTTTCGCGAGGGCAACCCGGCTGCGCTCTCCACCGGAGAGCACTTCTATACGCTTGAAGGCATCGTCGCCGCGGAACAAGAACTGCCCGAGCACAG
>VBEI01000080.1 GCA_005882715.1 Chloroflexota bacterium
AGGACGATCTCTAGGCATGTTCTTCCTTGGGGGGTCAGCAAGGTGCCGGTGCCGCCCGCTTGCATCCTCTGCTTAACGAGCCCGGCGACGCCGGCCACTATGCTGCCACCGGCCATCGAGACGAGCAGCCAGCCCGCGTAGTCAGCAGCGCCAAGACCATCAAAGAGACCCGGCTTTATATCTGGGGTTCTGCCCAGGAATCCGACGAGCACAAATGCCAGACCCATGTAGAGCAAAGCGATTCCTGCCGGCAGCGCAATTTCGAACCACTGCATGCGCTCTTCTCGGGCTTGCTCGCGGAGACGGGTAATGAGCTTCCAGACGAGATACAGCACAATCGGAACTGCCGTTAGCGACGCGACGTATTTGCAGGCAAGGGCCGCCCCAAAGAAGACGCCGGAGAATAAAAACCGGTCGGTGACCAGGAAATAAACGCAGCCGAGCATGAAGAAGAGCACAAACGTGTCGGGTGTCGCGATCCGGGATTGGGCGAAGACAACGCCCTCGCAGGTAAGGATGAAGGCTGCCGCGAGGCCCGCGATTTCGCTGTCGAAGAGCCTGCGGGCGAGCAGGTAGATGAACAACACGGAGCCCACTCCCGCGAGGGCACCGAAGAAGCGCCAAGCGTACGGGTTCTCGAGACCACCTACGCCCGGTACCAGCGGTGGGGCAATGTCGTCGGCCACTTTGAAGATTTTCATAGCCCCCGCCATGAACTCCTTGGAGAGCGGTGGGTGCGTGTTCTCGTGGCCGTAGAACTGCCAGGCGGCGGGGTCGTTCCGGTATATCTCCTGGGCGGTGCGAGGGAAGTAAGTCTCATCGAAGTAGAACTCGCCCGGAGTTCCAAGCCTCACGAAGCGAGTAAGGAAGGCGGCAATTAAAACGCCACCGAGCAATAGTTGATAGACGCTGATATTTATTTGCGGCAGCGCGAACGGGGCCGCCTGCGCTTTCGCCTCGACACCGTCGGGCACTATCAGGTTACCCCGACACGACGCGGTCGATTGATGATCACGTAAGCGGCAGCAAGCACGAGGGCGAGCGCGGCAACGAACAGCAGAGACAGGACCTGTACTGTGTCAAGGCCGGTGCTCAGGTTATCTGTCCGCTCAAACCATTTGTAGAAGGCGGGCCACTTCAACGCATGCTGGTAATAGACGTAGACGTGATAGAGGTTGAAGAAGTGGATGACACCCAAGCTGAGGAAAGCGGCGAATAGGACCCTGCTGCGCAGAGCCACGGCCGCGGCCAGGAAAGGTAAGAAGAAAGCGAATGCGTAACGTTCGTGCATCCGCGTCATGAAAACGTAAAAGACCAGGACGCAAAGGGAAGTCCCGAGGGCTAGGCCGCCGATTCCTTCGCTTTTCCTCATGAGCCAGATGATCGCGACGGTCGAAATTGCGTATAGAAATAGGCCCCACGCACGGTGATCGATGCTAAGGAATGTACCCTCGTCGGGCTTGATGCCGGAGACGTCCGGCTTGAAGCCTTCCGCTAAGCCGCCTACGTTCCAGAAGTTGTATGCGAAGAAGGAATTTACCGGGTATACCTCATTCGCCTTGTAGAGCTGGCCGATGATTTCCCACGGTTTGTATGTGAAGAAGGGGAAAATCAGCACGAGCGCGACCGCCAGGGAAAGCCCGACAGCCCGGTACCAGGTGGGGAACGACGGCAGGAGCTCTCGTATAGAAAGGCCGCTTGGGACGGAAGGCTCCCAGCGGTCCAACGCCATCCTGCCCAATCCCCGCAGGCCCTCAACGCCGCCGACCGCGGCTATTCCGCCAAACACGAGCCGGTAACTGGCGTGCGGGTCCTGGTCGACCAGCGCAAGTCCCGCAATTCCGGCGGCGAGCACAGATAGACCCGTAAACAACTGCGTTGTGGCCTGGATCGGAGTTTCGGACCGGAAGCGTTTCATGATCCAAAAGGCGAGAAAGGGCAGAGCGGCGATGATCTGTGGCTTGATCAAGAAACCGATCGTGTACGCCAGGGCGCCCGAGATCGGGCGCTCTGTCCCCACAAAGTAGATCGCCAGCAACAGGAATAGGGCCAGCAGGCTATCTACCTGACCCCAGACCGGTCCGATGAGAAGGACCGGTGGAAACAGCAAGTAGAGCGCGGCCGCCCCGATTCGCCATTCTCGCCGTTGGTCCTTCAGTAGCAAATACAGAACATACGCTGAGCCGATATCGGCGACGATAGAGGGTAGCTTCAGAATGTACTCGAAGGTACTGAGACCGAAGCCTCCGAAGAGGCGGTCAAGCTCGCCGAAGAGCCAAAGGATATACATATAACCTGGCGCGTAGTCAGTGAAGAAGTCGGTGTTATAAAAGTTCCACGGATGGTCGCTTGCAAGTTGCCGGCTCCACGCCTGGAACGTCCCCGTGTCGATCTGAAATGCGGGCAAAAAGGCGAGCCCGAGGCGTAGTAGCAATCCGAACGCAAGCACGACGCCGATGCTCGGGACGCGAAGCGGCAGTTGGATCGCGAATTCAATTGTGGAGTCGACTGCAGAAACGTCTTCGCCGTGGAGGCCCGCCGCTCCTGCCTCTGCCTCAACCATTAGCAGCCCGTCCGGTAGCTTTAAAGACAATCGGGGAAAATGGAACTAGTTACACTCAGTCTACTTTAGCGGTTTGGGCGCGGGCAAACCCGCGAGGTGACCATTGTGGAGCCTTCGATCTAAATGTATGTAGTGCCCGGCTGATGTATAGTCCAAGCAATGGCGCAGCCGGAGAAGGCTACTCGGCGGGTACGTTGTAGCAGCGACTGCCGGCACTTAGGTCCCAACCGGCGCGACGATGCCGACACGATCTGAACGCCGGCGACGCCTGCGTGCCGGAACGGATCCACAACGACCGCTGCTTAGACGGCGAGACCTGCTGATAGCCTGCGCAATCGCGGCGGCTGTCGGCATCGGGATTTTGGTCGTAGTACTAATTTCCGGCGGCAGCGGCGGCGGCGACTCCTCCGACCAGACCGTTACGGAGACGTTCTTCCCTCCGTACTCGCCCAACAGCCCGGACGGTCTCGCCATTGTCGCGCTCGCGCGGAGCTCGATCGAGGTGCTTCCTCGCGGCGAATGGCCCTCATTGTACGACTCCTTCACGGCCGAATACCAGCAGCGCTGCCCGAAGGACCAGTTTGCGGCGGCGGGTGAAGCCGGCGCGCAGGAACAGGGTAGCAATCTGCCATTGCTCCGGTTCGTAAACCTCGAGCAAGTGTCGATTGAGGGCGATACAGCAAAGGCGGTGATCGTCGGCGAGATCCAGGGACTCCAGCAGTACAAACTACGGTCGGCTTTCCGCAAGATCGATGGTTCGTGGAAGATTTCTCCGACAGAGGGGACAGATGGCTGCAACGCCTTTGATCGCCTGCAGAGCTGATAGGGCGCCTCTGCTTGAAATTGGAGCTAATTTCAGAAGTTATGACAAGTGATTGGTTTACTTCTTACAGCCCCCTGTGTTATAGAACGCCCGTGGCCCGGCTTCCCAGTTCACGTGCGAGGTGTAACCGTGAATAGTGTGACCCGTCCTCTTGCCCTGACGAGCTCCATTCTGACGGGGCTTGTAATGTGTGGCGCGCTCGCCTTAGTCGTCTGGAGCTGGGCGTTTGCTCCCGGCGCTGCCGCTCAAGGAGTAGATGTCGCGATCACGGAGCTCGATTGCAACTCGGACCCGGAGATGATCGTGGTGTCAAACAAAGGGGCGACGCCAGTCGACATGACGGGATGGAACCTGCAGAGCGACCCAACGACGAGCGAGTCGCTTCCGCTCCAGCAGTTCGGGTCGCTCTCGGCGGGCGAGACTCTGACGGTCCAGGCGGGACCATCAGCGCAGGGGTCCTTCGTCTGGTCGCATAGCCAGATCTTCCGTGATAACGATCCAACTGACTTCGCGCAGCTGGCAAGCGATGCCGGACAGGTCCTGTTGAAGGTGAACTGCAGCGCGGCCGCGCAGCAGACGGCAGCTCCAACCGCCGCGCCCACGGCTGCACCCACCGCCGCCCCGGCGAGCCGAGCGCCGACGCCGGCCGCGACTGCATTGGCGGCCGCGGCAGCACCTGTGGGTGGCGGCCCGCCGGAAGTGGGGGCAACGGTGCCTCCGGGGCTGCTCATTGCAGCGGGTAGCGGTCTATTGTCAGCGGGGCTGGGAATGTTCGCTCTGCCGTTCGGCGGCAGACGGCGCAGGAACGCAGCTGCTACGAAGCTCGCCGAGCAGGAACCACCGCCGCCCGAGGTCCGGCTTCTTCCGGCGGGGAACGTGCCTGAGCGAAGAACCCGAACAGGCGAGTCGCGCAGTGCTCGGGGGATTCGCAGTCCGTACATCTTTCTGATGGTGATCGGCCTTCTGCTCGTCGCGACTCTGCTCTTCTTGCTCCAATTCGGGGAACAGAAGCGGGAATAGAAGGGGCGCTCCAAGGGCAGTAATCGCCGGCGCCGCCGAGCCTCTATGCGTGTCGTCCGGGGCGGAGGTCATCGGTATTGCCTGACTTAGTCATCGGACGCCGAGATTCAGGCGATGATGACTGGCACTGGTATCCGGTTCCTACAGGCGATCGGCCGGATGGCAAGGGCCCGCGACGCCCCCGGGCAGGCCTGCTTCTAGCAGCTATAGGCGCTATCTTGACCGGCGTAGGCGTTCTACTCCTCGTGCTCTCAACCGACAACGACAGCAGTTCCGGTAGCCAGCCCTCGCCGACTGCATTGCCGGCCTCGGGAGGACCGGCTACGCCCAGGGCGACGACCGCAGCAACGCTCGCATCGTCAGCTACTCCGATTTCGGGCTCGTCATCGCCAGCCGCACCGGGCGACGTTCGCTTGTTCATATGGTCCAGACAACAAAAGCAATGGCTTGGCTCAGACCTCGCCAAGGACGACCCGGGATACCGGGAAGGCGACGCGGTACCCTTCATGATTCGGATCGACAACGCGGTTGCTTCAGTCCTCTACGAGGTGGAGATCAGCTATTGGTGTCACACTTCGGATGGCGCGGCTTTCGACTACCTTTCCAACCCGTCCGCCGAAGATAGCGCCAGCCAGACGACGCCACCCGGACCCGGAAGGCGGGAGGATGCATCCATCCCAATTCCGGATGACAGCGCGATTAGCTTCGACGCAAGCGGTCGTCGTTTTAAGGCCTGGGGTGGAAGCTTCCAGCAGGCGCCCGAAGGTCCGTCGCCGGACACTCCCTGTCAGACGGACAAGCGCTTTAGTCTCAGCCTGATGGCACAAGGCGGCAGCATGTTCCTCATCTGGGGAGGCCATCTGGCGTCTAAGAGTGACTGGGGTGAGAACCAGGGCGCCTCTAGCCAGCGATCTGCAATCTACATGGAGGTGAGCGTTGGCCAGAGTAGCCCGCAGAAGCTGGGTGTTGGGCCGGACGCCATAGCGCCGTAAGATAAGCGGGCCCGAGCGTCAAGCCGCCGAATAGTTGCTGAAAAGAAGAGAGGGCGTCCCGTAGGACGCCCTCTCCTCATCCCCGCCCCGTATAAGTCAATCGTCTAGTTTATGCTCGCTCCGGCAGAGAACTCGTATGCCGGCCGGGACGAGCAGCCCGCCAAGAAGCATCCCCAGCAGAACGGCGAGGCTGTCGTTCTGAGCAGGAGCATCGGGATTGCCCCCGGTCTCGGGAAAGCCGGCCGGAAGCGGAGGATCTGCCTGCCGATAGGGCGCCTGAATCACCGCCAAGCTGACGGGTGTGGGCGCCGGTGTCGGCGTCGAGCCTCTCTCGATAGCCGGCGTGACGGACGGCGTAGTCTTGGGCGTCGGTGTTCCCGTTGACACCCGCTCAGTTTCCGGCGTCGGGGTAGGCGTCACTTCAGGGGCATCTGTCGCAGTCGCCGTTGGAGTAGCCGTAGCGATCGTTGTCGCTGTCGCCGTCTCAGTCGGCGTCGCTGTCGGCGTGTCGGTCGGCGTCGCTGTCGGCACGTCGGTGGGCGTCACTGTTGGCGTGTCGGTCGGCGTTGCTGTCGGCGTGTCGGTGTCGCTGTCGGTGCGTCCGTCGGCGTCGCAGTCGGCACGTCGGTGGGCGTCGCAGTCGGCACGTCGGTGGGCGTCGCGGTCGGCTCGTCGGTGGGCGTCGCGGTCGGTGTGGCGGTCGGCGTAGCCGTTGGGGTATCGGTCGGTGTGGCGGTCGGTGTGGCGGTCGGCGTGGCCGTCGGCGTGGCGCTTGGCGTGGCCGTTGGGGTGGCGGTTGGCGTGGCCGTCGGCGTGGCCGTTGGGGTGGCCGTCGGCGTGGCGGTTGGCGTGGCCGCAGGAGTCGCCGTGGCCGCCGGCGTCGGAGTCGGCGCCGGTGTCGCCGCTTCGAAGCAGTTCAGAGAGCGGTCCTTCGTGCTCCACGAGCTTCCGTCAATATCGTTTGCCACTACACCTAGCACGCCGCCATGAGTTGCTTCGAACGCTGTCGTCACCGTAAGTGTGAAGCTGAGAGTGCCGGTGCCGCTTCGACCGGCCATCGAGATCGCAATCTCATTTGACTCGACGGCCGCGATATAGGCGGCGGGGTCGCTGCCTCCGTCATAGTTGATCGCGCCGTTGTTCGGAGAGAGGTAGACGACCAGCGTCGCTCCCGCCGGCAAAGGGGAGCCGCTTATGGTGTAATCGAGGTTAAAGGTGAAGGTGGCCGCCCATTCTTCGCCGTTGCAGTATATGTTTGCGTTTCTCTGGAACGCCAGGGTCACGTCCTTGCCGCGCCCCTTGAGGTCCGAAAGATCGCCGCTCGTGGGATGGCCGGCGCTTCCCGGATTGTACGCGTCGACCGCGCCGGTGCTCACCGCCAGCGCCATGACGCCTGCCGCGAGAAGGACTGCCACAGCCATGGTGGCGGCGAAAGCACAGGCCAGTGTCTTCTGAAAAGTGCGCCTCTTGCTGTTTCGTTGGTTCATCGCTTTGCTCCTCCCCGTTAGCGGGGGTTACTCGAAGAAGAGATGGCTCTATTGTCAGAGCCGTAGGTGAACAGAGCGGTTAACCGCGCCTTAACTATGGTTAAGAACGGGTGAATTCAGGCGTCTAAGACTCGATGAAGCTCTTCCGAAGGGGTTGACGGGCGGCCTCGCCGGCGGCCACGGATGCGACCCAATTGGCCGGATCATCGATACAGTGGTCTACCTCGCCCCCGGCGAGCAAACCGTCGTAAGCGCAACCCCGACGTTCGACTGCAGGGACGTTGAGGGGGCTCTTGGCCAGACATACACGGTCGCGGCGGCAGCCGACGCGCACGCGGATGACAGGGATGCCTGGTATTCGATATCCCGACCACGACCTGCTTCATCGCACTCAGCGACGACGACAACGACAGCAGCGACAACAGACTGACCGCAAGCGGGTTTGCGGTGAAATGACACAGCGGAGTTAGCCGGTCTCCATCGGTTAGAAACGTCAGCTGGTCTGATGCCCCGAACGAACTACGCGAATCAACCGCTTGAGGAGGAACTAACATAGAGACCGTTCCCCGTCGAGCCACAACGCCGGCCATGGCCGCGAGGAACAGCAGGGCAAGCGCCCGGCCAGTCCCCAACCCAACTTGCTTCGTAGGGAGGCGAGGCTCATGAACGGCAAGACGACATCGGAGGCAGGTATGCGAAGGGTCGGATGGCTCTGGCCTGTCGGACTCGCGGTATTAGCCTTCGCGTCGGCTAGCCTTATTTGGTCTGCCTTGCTCGCAGGGTACAACTATATCGCGCCCACCCATATCTGCTACCAATTGGGCGTCCGATATCAAGTCGTCTCGTGGACCACG
>VBEI01000134.1 GCA_005882715.1 Chloroflexota bacterium
GCTTCTCGGGCGTCGTGTATCCGGGAGACACCATCGTCACCGAGATGTGGGAGGACGATGGCGGGAAGGTCCTCCTTCAGGCGAAGACGCAGGAGGGGCGCGTGGTCATCAGTAATGCTGCGGCAGAGGTGAAGTAGCCTTACGCCCCAGCCCAGCCCCATCGAAACCGAAACTCGACAGTCGAAAGCGGCCGTTGGTGACTTGATTGACGCGGCCTTAAGAGTTGATTGCTTTTCGAAAAATGTGCGTTTGTGCGCCTTCGCGCGTTCGGGCTGGCCGCGTGAAAGTTGATTGATTTGGCCTTGATTGTATTGTCGGCTGGTTGAGCCGCTGGTACGTGGCTTAAGGGCGGTTATCGCCTGCAGGTTCATCAGCTTCAGGTTAGCGCAAGGCGGCGAGAAGTCTAATGGGGAAATGGCACAGTAAGGCCCACCACCCCCTTGGAGACTCCGCCGCTAACCACCGCGACACCACCCCCGGCTCCACCCGCGTGAGGCGGACGGGCAGGGCGAGCGGGAAGAAGCCTTCTGCCGGAGGCAGCCGCCTGTTACCTGAGCAGGGCGGGAAAGAGCGCATGTGCTCTTCGAAATGCTGCGAAGGCCGCGGGGCCAGGCACGTGGGCTAGGCTTCCGGCAGCGAGGCTTCGGCGGCGACGAGCTTGGCGGCGGCGATGCCGGCGAGCTGCTGTTCCTCCTCGGCGTTGGGCGGCGCGTTGATCGAGGTGTAGACGAATCCGCCCATCATGCGGCCGTGTCGAATCGCGAGGAAGTCGATCGTGAACGAGACCGGCTGGTCGTTTACCTGAAACACGGCGACCAGCCGGTACATGGAGCCCGTAGCATCGCCGGTGGCGGGCGCGGGGACCGGATCGAACGTCGCGTTCAGTTGCAGAGTGTTCGGATCGATGCCGTCTTGTGTCGCGGAGGTGACGACCGCTTGTTTGAAGGCGTTGAGTACCTCGTCGCGGCAAGTTGCGATGCTGTTGGCGAAAACGCTGAAGGCGTCGCCGGCCGCCGCTTCGCCGGCGAAGACTGAGGCGTCGGTGCTCAGCTTCTGCTTGCTGGGACCGTAAAGATCATCTGAGTCCGCCTTGGCGATCTCCAGGGTGTCTTGTTCGATGATCTTACAACCCTGGCTGAATTTGAAGCCGATGTCTTCGTCGGCGTTGTCGGGCGACCTTGCCTTCCAGCCGGCAGGGAGGTCAGGCAGCTTGAGGACCGCCTGGTTAGCGGCGTTCTGGGCAGCAAGAGCTGTCTCGTCTGTTTTCTTCTTGCCGGTAACAGTATCGAGGCCGCCGAGCAGGAAGAGCCATGCGCATACACCGGCGGCGATCAGGCCGATGAGGCCCAGGAAGGCGGCGTTGAGCTGACCGGGAGTCAGGCCAAAGTATTGTTCTTCGCCTTCAGGTTTGGGTGGTTCATGCATCAATGAAATAAGACAAAGCGCGGGCGCGGGTGTTACATATGGTATGACGGTCTGTGCGAGGGAGCTGCAACGACGCGCGTCTTCCCGCAAGCCCGACGTCGTCGTCTCGGAGCCTCCGGGCGCAGCGCAGACCGTCCGCGGGATGCCGAGGAGATGCGGTCCCACGATTTGGGATGAATGTGAGTGCGATGACGCGTGTGTTGCGCCCCTACGGCCCGCCTGCCGTTTGCAATGCCATCTAAACCGGCCTGCGTTGCGGGCCTCGGGCGGCGCGACTAGCATAGAGTTCGGAGGACAGTCCATGCGGATCGTCGTAGGCGCTGATCATCGTGGTTACGAGTTGAAGAACGCCCTGGCGGCGAGCCTTCGCGAGAACGGGTACGACGTGCTCGATGTAGGCACGAACGGCCCGGATTCGGTCGACTATCCCGATATTGCGCTCGCTGTGGGCGAGGCGATAAGGGACGGGCGCGCCGAGCGAGGGGTCCTCGTCTGCGGCAGCGGCGTCGGCGCGGCGATCGCGGCCTGCAAGCTGCCGGGCATTCGGGCGGCGATTTGCCACGATACGTATTCCGCGCACCAGGGCGTCGAGCACGACGACATGAATGTGCTCTCGTTGGGGGCGCGCGTGATCGGCCTCGAGCTGGCGCGCGAGGTCGTGGAGGCGTTCGTCAAGGCGCGGTTTAGCGGCGAGGAACGGTACGTGCGGAGGCTGACGAAGGTAGAGGCGATGGAGCGGGGAAACGTAGAAACGCCGATTGCTGCGCCGGCGGCCCAAGGGCGGGCACTGACAACGGATGGGTGATGGTGAGCGATGCGAAGGAGCGAGCGTTGTGCTTCCGTTCATGCTTCGAGAGCCTCAGCACGAACGGGGGAGCGGCGTCGACGTTGGCGTCGGTTATGCCTGCTGAATTATGACTGATCGCGATGGCTGATTGGTGAGAAGGGAGCGGTGAGATGACGAACCCGCTGCTGGAACTGAAGAAGTACGGGCAGAGCGTGTGGTACGACGACCTGAACCGGAAGCTGATCGTGACGGGAGCGCTGCAGCGCATGGTCGACGAGGACGGTGTGTCGGGCGGGACGTCGAACCCGTCGATTTTCGAGAAGGCGATCAGCGGGACGGACGCTTATGACGAGCACCTGCGGCGGCTCGTGGACGAAGGGCGGGGCCTGCCCGAGATCTACGATGAGCTGACCACGACCGACGTAAGAATGTCGACGGACGTCTTCCGCCCGATCTACGACGAGACGCAGGGCGCCGACGGCTTCGCGTCCCTCGAGGTTTCGCCGCTGATTGCGAACAATACGCAGGCATCAATCGAGGCGGCTCAGCGGCTGTTCGGCAAGCTCGACCGGCCCAACGCGATGATCAAGATCCCGGGCACGCCGGAAGGGCTGCCCGCCATCGAGCAGTGCCTCGCCAACGGCCTCAACATCAACATTACGCTGCTCTTCGGAGTCGAGAACTACGAGCAGGTGGCGTGGGCCTATATTTCGGCGCTCGAGAAGCGATGGGCGGCAGGAAAGCCGATCGACCGGATCGCATCGGTCGCCAGCTTCTTCGTTAGCCGTGTCGACACGCTGACCGACAAAAAGCTCGAAGAGAAGATCGCCAAGGCAAGCAACGATAAGGAGCGCGATCAACTGAAGTCTCTCCTCGGTAAGGCGGCAATCGCGAACGCGAAGATCGCTTACGCCAAGTACAAAGAGATCTTCTCGGGCACCCGCTGGAAGGTCCTGGCCGACGCGGGCGCGCGGGTTCAGCGCTGCCTGTGGGCCAGCACGAGCACGAAGAACCCGGACTACCGCGACGTGATGTACGCCGAAGGGTTGATCGGGCCGGACACGATCAACACGATGCCGCAGAGCACCCTCGATGCGTTCCGGGAGCACGGCGTGGTGGCGCCGACGTTGGAGAAGGATGTGGACGAGGCGTTCGCGACGATCCAGCGGCTGGAGGACGCGGGCATCAGCTTCAAGACTGTGACGGACGAGCTCCAGGTGGAGGGCGTGCGGCTGTTCTCGGAGTCGTTCGCGAAGGCGAACGACTCGATCAAGCAGAAGCGCGACGCGCTGGTGGCCGCTGGAGCGAGGGGCTAGCTGCGCTTTGCGGGATGCCAGATTCCTCGCCACCCCACCGCTGCCGCCCTTCCCTCTGCACAAGCTCGGAATGCCGAGGAGTGGTGGCAACTGGAAACGGGCTCGGACGGGCCTTGGGTAACCGTTAGTAGGACCGCCGTGGGAGATGGGTCTCCCACTCGCTACTGAAGCCTGTCGGGGCTCCTGGCCGGTGGTCTGAACGGTTTTCGCGCGAGGCGGAACATACACACAGAATTCTTACGAGTCTCATTCAAAGTCCGCCCTGCCAGTGCGCTACGTTACGTCAAGGATGTGCCTATATGGGGGGAACTTGTAGGGTCGCGCATCTACACCGCTTTCGCCCCCGCCTGCAGTTCCGCCAGCGCGGCGATGGGGAGGAATAACTTGAAGCACATACGTCAACAGCGGGGGCTCTCGTCTCGACGGCTATCTCTCGCGCTCTCGAGCCTCATTGGGCTACTGGCGCTGTTTGCGGGCCTGCTCCTGGCCCTTCCGACGACGGTCCGAGCCGCGACGGGTGACGTCGGCTATCAGGACCAGTCGTTCTCGGGGACGGGCACGCCGACCGGCTCCAAGCGCTCAGAGAGCGTGCTCTGGTGGAACGACGGCTCCTGGTGGGCAGACATGTGGAGCACCGCCAGCCAGGACTTTCACATCTACCGGCTGAATCTCTCGACGCAGACCTGGCAGGACACCGGAGTGACGATCGATACGCGGTCCAACACGCATGCGGACGTGCTGTGGGACGGCAGCCATCTGTATGTCTCGTCGCATGAGTTCGTCCCCGACGAGCAAGCGGCGACGTCAGGGTCACCGAGCTACCTGTTCCGCTTCAGCTATAACAGCGCGACGAAGAGTTATTCGCCGGACAGCGGCTTCCCTGTCCAGATCAACAACATGAGTACGGAGACCCTCGTCATCGACAAAGACTCCACGGGAAAGCTCTGGGCGACCTGGCAGCAAAACAACACGATCTACTTGAACAGGACAATGAACGGCGACGACCACCTCTGGGGGACACCCTTTGCCCTGCCGAACCCCGCGGCAAACGTGACGGTTGACGACAACTCGGCGTTGATTGCCTTCGGCGGCAACAAGATGGGGATCATGTGGAGCAACCAAGGAAGCTCCAATTACGCGATGTGGTTCGCGGTTCACCAAGACGGAGCATCCGACACGACGTGGAGCGCCGGCGAGCAGGCTTTGTCGGGATCCGGCTCGGCGGACGATCACATAAATCTGAAATCGCTGCAGGCCGACGGCAGCGGGCGGGTCTTCGCGGCCACAAAGACTTCAAACACATCATCGTCATCCGCCCTGATAATGCTGTCCGTCCGCAGCGGGGCCGGGGTGTGGTCCCGCTACCCGATCGCGTTGGTATCGGACTGCCCAAACCGGCCGATCGTCCTGATTGACGAACAGAACAACGTCCTTCATACGTTCTACACGGCGCCCGGCCCGCCGAGCTATGCCTGCAACTCGTCCGGCGGCGCGATTTACGAGAAGACCTCGCCGCTCAACTCCGTTTCCTTCGCGCCGGGCAGCGGCACGCCGGTGATCGTCGATGCGGACAGCCCGTTCGTCCACAACGCCAGCTCGACGAAGCAGAACGTGAACAGTACCACCGGCATCGTAGTGCTGGCCATCAACGGGGACACGGGCTACTACTGGCACCACTACGAGGCGCTGGGCCCGCCCCCGCCTCCCCAGCCCCCGGTGGCGAGCTTCAGCGGATCGCCGACGAGCGGCACCGCGCCGCTCGCTGTAGCCTTCACCGATACTTCGACCGGGCAGCCGACGAGCTGGGCATGGACGTTCGGCGATGGCGGGACGTCGACGGCACAGAGCCCGACTCACACCTACACGACTGCGGGGACATACTCGGTCTCCCTGACGGTGACTAACACGCAGGGGAGCGACACGCTAACGAAGACCAATTACATCAGCGTCGCGGCCCCACAGCCGCCGGTGGCGAGCTTCAGCGGGTCGCCGACGAGCGGCATCGTGCCGCTGACGGTAAACTTCACCGATACTTCTACGGGGCAGCCGACCAGCTGGGCGTGGACGTTCGGGGACGGTGGGACGTCAACGGCGCAGAACCCGTCTCACACGTACACGACCGCCGGGACTTATTCGGTGACCCTTACGGCGACGAACACTATGGGAAGCAATTCGCTGACGAAGACGAACTACATCACGGTTACTCCACCGCCGCCCGATTTCACAATCACGGTGTCGCCCGCAAAGCACACCATCTCGAGAGGTGGGAGTACCAGCTACACGGTTACGATTACGCCGAGAAACGGCTTTGCTGCACAGGTGGCGCTCTCCGTGAGCGGGCAGCCAAGCGGGGCGAGCTCGAGTTTCAGTGTAAACCCGGTCAACGGTTCGACGACGGCCTCGTCCACGCTTTTCGTCCAGACGAGCTCGACGACAAACAGGGGGAACTACACCCTGACGGTAACGGCGACCGGCGGGGGATTGACTCATACTGCCACGGCGCAGCTGCAGGTCAAGCGTTAGCGTCCAGGCACGCGGCCGCCTAAATAGAATCGATACGGTTCGACATCGCCCCGTACGACTGCTCACCATAGCTCTGGTTTCAGTGATCCTTCCGCAATAGCGGAGGCGGCGCGGCGTGGTGTCCGCTAAAGCGCTCTGCGTTGCGGGCTCTGGCGTGGCCGAATAGCATAGGCCCTGGATGTCACTCATGGACAGCGTTCCCCGCCTCGGCGCTGAGGCACGCTTTTGAACCAACCGCCCCGCGCCATCGATCAAGCGGAGATACTCCGGCGGCTGCTGGCGAAGGATGCGTCGCTCTGGTCGGACGATCAGGAGGAGCAGGCAAAGATACGCGACCGCCTCGGCTGGCTCACGTTGCACGACACGATGACCGTTCGTCGGGCCGAGCTTGAGGCGTTCGGGCAGGAGGTCCGGTCGCGGCGATACCAGCGCGCTGTGCTTCTGGGCATGGGCGGCAGCTCGCTTGCGCCGGAGGTGTTGCAGGCGACGTTCGGGGCGGCGCCCGGGCGGCCGGAACTGACGGTGGTCGACACGACCGACCCGGCTTCGATCCTGGCGCTGGAGCGAACGCTCGACCTGCCCCGGACGCTGTTTATCGTCTCGAGCAAGTCGGGCACGACGCTCGAGACGATCTCGCTCTTTCGCTATTTCGCCGCGAAGGTGCGCGCGCGGACAGGCGGGTCACTCGACAACTTCATCGCTATCACCGACCCGGGGACGCCGCTCGAGGAGCTGGCGTCCGAACAGCGGTTCTGGCGCTGTTTCCTGAACCCTCCCGATGTAGGCGGCAGGTACTCGGCGCTCTCTTACGTCGGTCTTGTCCCAGCGGCGATCATCGGCGTCGACATCCGGTTGCTGCTCGACAGCGCGCGGAGGCTCGACCCGAAGGCGGGCGTCGGTCTCGGTGCGGCGCTCGCGGAGTTGGCAAGGACCGGGCGCGACAAGATAACGTTCCTGCCCGGGGGTCTGCGGGGCTTCGGGGCGTGGGCGGAGCAGCTTATCGCGGAGAGCACGGGGAAGGACGGCAAGGGGCTGATTCCCGTCGACGGCGAGCCGCTCGGCCGCCCTGAGGTATACGGGGACGACCGTGTGTTCGTGCGAATGCGAGCGGCGCACCGCCCGGATGGGCTCGACGAGCAGGTGCAGGCGCTGGAGGCGGCAGGGCACCCGGTGATCACGATTGACGTGCCAGATGCGTACGACCTCGGGGCGGAGTTCCTGCGCTGGGAGATCGCGACGGCGACCGCAGGCGCGTTACTCGGCGTTAACCCGTTCGACGAGCCAAACGTGCAGGAGGCGAAAGATGCGACGGCTGCGATCCTGGCGCAGGGTTCGCTCGACCCCGATGTCAGCGACGAAACACTGACGCCGGATAACGGCCCGCTCGTGCTCGCCGCCGCTCAGGGGGCGGTGTCGCGCAGCTACTTCGCCATTCAGGCGTTTATCCAGCGGAGGCGCGACAACGACGAGCTGTTGGCGCGGATTCGAGCATCCGTCCGCTTTCCAACACGGCTGGCGACGACGTCCGGCTACGGCCCGCGCTATCTGCACTCGACCGGGCAGCTGCACAACGGCGGGCCGGAGCGCGCGGTCTTCCTGCAACTGACGATGGACGATCCAGAAGAGCTGCCGATACCCGAAGCTGCGTACAGCTTCAGCCGGCTGAAGAGGGCGGAGGCGCTCGGAGACTTCCGGGCTTTGCAGTCAAAAGGCAGGCGGGTAATGCGCATGCACCTCGGCGCGGACCCTACGGCCGGGCTGGCGCGCCTGGTGGACTCGATTCAGCAAAGCGCGGCACCGGCGACGACCCCGGCAGGTACGCGAGGAGGCTGAGGTATGCAGCTCGGTATGGTGGGGCTGGGTCGCATGGGTGCGAATATGACGCTACGGCTGTTGCGCGGCGGCCACGCGGTGGTGGCGTACGACCGGAGCAGCGAGACCGTTTCTTCGCTTGGGAAGCAGGGCACTGATGCGGTGTTCACGCTGGAGGAACTGGTGCAAAAGCTCATCCCCCCGCGCCATGTATGGCTGATGGTGCCGGCCGGAAGTCCGGTGACCGAGACGATCGGCGCGCTCATTCCGCTGCTGGAGAGCGGCGACGCGATAATCGACGGCGGGAACTCAAACTACCGCGACTCGATTAGGCGGGCGGAGGAGCTTTCCGAGAAGGGGCTCCACTTCATCGATTGCGGAACGAGCGGCGGGATCTGGGGGCTGGAGAACGGCTTCTGCCTGATGATCGGTGGAGAAGAGGAGATCTTCCGGCGGATGGAGCCCATTTTTGCGACGCTGGCGCCGGTGGACGGATACGCGTACATGGGTCCGGCGGGGGCTGGACACTTCGTGAAGATGGTGCACAACGGCATCGAGTACGGGATGCTCCAGGCGTACGCCGAGGGGTTCGAGTTGCTCAATGCGTCCCGCTACGGGCTGGACCTGGGGCGAATCGCTTCGCTGTGGAACCGGGGGAGCGTGGTTCGGTCATGGCTGCTCGAGCTGGCGGAGCTGGCGCTGGAGCGCGACCCGAAGCTCTCGACCATTCGGGATTATGTCGAGGATTCCGGCGAGGGCAGGTGGACGGTGTTCGAGGCGATCGAGCACGACGTGCCGGCGACGGCGCTTGCCCACGCTCTGTTCGCGCGCTTCCGCTCGCGGCAGGAGGAGTCCTTCGGGGCAAAGTTGATCGCTGCTCTGCGACAAGAGTTCGGCGGCCACGCGGTAAAAACGGAATGAGCGCGCAGGCGACGACAGCGACGGCGCCTCACCTCGTGCGGCCGGAGCCGGCCGCCGAGCCATGCACGATCGTGATCTTCGGCGCGTCCGGGGACCTCACGCGGCGCATGCTCCTGCCGGCGCTCTACAACCTAATGGTCGACAAGGCGCTGCCGCCCCAGTGCCCGATCGTGGGCTACGCTCGGACGGAGTGGAACGACGGCGAATTTCGGGAGCACGCGAAACAGGCGATAGGCGAATTCTCCCGGCGCCCGATCGATTCGGCCTCATGGGAGCGCTTCGCGGAGAATTTGTTCTATGTGGCCGGCGAATACGATAAAACGCCGCACCATTCACGCCTGGCAGATCGTCTCGAGCAGCTCGAGCACGAGCGGACTATACCGGGGAACCACCTTTATCACCTCGCCGTGCCTCCAAGCGCGTATGCTCCGATCATCCATGAACTCGGCCAGGGCGGCCACGTCAGGCCGCACGGGGCGGGCGGACAATGGTCGCGGATTATCATCGAGAAGCCGTTCGGCCGGGACCTCGAGTCGTGCCGCAACCTTAACCGGGTGCTACACAGCGTCTTTTCGGAGGACGATGTCTTTCGGATCGACCACTACCTGGGCAAGGAAACAGTCCAGAACATCCTGGTGTTCCGGTTCGCCAACGGCATCTTCGAGCCGGTCTGGAACCGGCGCTACGTCGACCACGTACAAATCACTGTGGCGGAGAGCATTGGCATCGGGGAACGAGGCAGCTACTACGAGGAGACGGGCGCGCTGAGGGACATGGTTCAGAACCACATGATGCAGCTGCTTTCGCTCGTCGCCATGGAGGCGCCTATTGCGTTCAACGGGCGATGGGTACGCGACGAGAAGGTGAAGGTGCTGGAGGCCATTCGGCCGTTAGGTCCAGAAGACGTGCGGAGATATACGGTGCGCGGTCAGTATGGGCGGGGGATCGTGACGGGAACGCCTGTGCGGGCGTACCGCGAAGAGGATAACGTCAGCCCCAATTCGACGAGCGAGACATACGTCGCGCTCAAGATGTTCATCGATGCCTGGCGCTGGGGCGATGTGCCCTTCTACCTGCGCACGGGCAAACGGATGAAGAAGCGGAGCACTGAGATCGCGATTCAGTTCAAGAAGGCGCCGCACCTGTTGTTCCGGGAGTTCCTCGTAGAGGGCGCGACGCTGGAGCCGAACCTGCTTACGATGCGCATTCAGCCGGACGAGGGCATTTCGTTGATGTTCCACACGAAGGTGCCCGGATCGTCTCTGCGGATTCGGCCGATGAACATGGACTTCACCTACATGCCCACGGACCTGGCAGCGGCGCCGTCTGCCTATGAGACGCTGCTCCTCGATGCCATGCAGGGGGACGCCACACTCTTCGCGCGGAACGATGAGGTCGAGGCTGCGTGGCGAATCGCTGACCAGATCTTGACGGCCTGGGAAGAGTTGCCTTCGCCGGAGTTTCCGAACTACCAGGCCGGGACCTCGGGGCCGGAAGAGGCCGACGAGCTGATTGAAGCGGACGGCCACAATTGGCGACCGCTCTAGTGCAAAAAAATTGGTGACCGGTTGCCTGTCCACGGTTGGACCGTGAAGTCGGCACCGGCCACCACTTATAGGGCGGAGAGAGCAAATCCCAATGGGGTGCATCCCTGGGGGCGGAGCCTCTCCTGTCAAGGGGCGCTCTGTCCGCCCGATGCCCGAATACTAGTCCTCCGCTTATCAAGAGGATGTAGCACCCAAAGCGTTATTGCATAACAAAAGCATAACAATCGCGTTCGGTGGGTGGTCTCGACAGGAGCGGACGTTTACGGCGGTCCGGGACAAGTCTGCCCGAGGCCGCGCGTGGCACCTCCAAACATCGGCGGGTGCGAGCAGAGTTTCCCGCGAAACGACTCGGACGGACTCAAGCTCACGGCTGAACGAGATCCAAGAGAAATTGGGAGCTTATGGAAGCAGATACCAAGCATCGAAGACGAGGACCGGTGATACGGATTCCAGAAGGCTAGAAATGTGGCTGGCGCCCCCGGCAGGTGTCCGGGGGCTCGTCAGCCGGATCAGAGGCATACTAAGCTCACCTGAGCCGTCTCCCTGGAAGCGCCAGTGTGAAGAGACGGTTGCCTATCGAAGCAGTATCAAATCACATCCCCCACCTCGACGAACGTGACATTTGTGTACTGCCGTTCTTCAATGAACGCCTTGACCTGTTCGGTGCACAGAGTGGGGCCACGCAGCTGGGTAACGCCGAAGATGCTGGCGCCGCCAAGATCACGATCGCGGACGAATATCCCTGCACCAGACACGCGGGGTATACGCCTAGGGAACAGTTCGCCGGTCCTGAGATCTCTGGCGGGCACGTATTTCTCTAAACCTTCGACCCTATAGTCCTTGGTTCCACAAGTCGTGCAGTCATTGACCAGGTCTATCGTCGAACGGGCCAAATCAGCGCTCACCCATGAAGTTTTCCAAACCTCATACAAGGTTGGACCTGCGTACGGCAGCCAAATGCGCGGTTTCGTCCGCTTCGTAATGCGTTTTGGCGGCCTCAACTTGGGGTCCTGGATCATCTCAACGGGGCCCGCCTCAAACCCGCTGAATCGGGAGAGTAGGGCGTTCATCACGACTTCGGTAATCACCACATACGTCCCGATCCAGGTAAAATCGCCTAGCGTATCCGAGCCTGGCTCCCAGTAGATTACGAGTGGCCGGACTCTCTTAGTGGATGGAGAACTCTTGCACTCGGGACAGAGCCCCGATCCCTCTTCCCACGTGCCTCGCAGGCCAGCTTGGGCGAAGGTGTAGTCAAAACGGTCCAGGATGTCGAAGATTTTCATGGCAGATAGGCTGTGTGCCCATAGTCTTCGATCAATTTGTCTCTAATTGCAATCACATTCTCAACTGTTCTCTCTTCCCGAACGCTCTACCGCCGCTTCTCGCCCTCCCCGTACGTCTCAAGCACTGCCAGAGTCGTGATAGAGGTGCCGATATCCAGTGCCTTTAGAGGCAGCTCTGCCCAAAGAGGCCGGACAGGCGCGCTATATCGCCGCTTCTCGCTTTCCCAGTACGTCTCAAGCACTATCAGAGTCGTGAGAGGTGGCTGATGTCCAGTCCTTCAGAGGCAGCTCTGCCCAAAGAGGCCCGACAGGCGCACAATATCGCCGATGACGTCGATGAAGTGGTCCGGCGGGTCGGGTGCGATGTCGTAACGCGCCGGTCCAGGAGGAACGCTGTTCCCGAATGCCCCCGCGACTTGAGTAACGTCGCCGATCACGTCGACGAAGCCGTCGTCGTTGATGTCGGCCGGCCAAGCATTGAGGCCGCAATGCATGATCGGGCTCGTGCCCGCTGAAATTTCGACGGCCGAGCTGAACCCGTCGCAGTCGGGATCGTTGAGGGGCACAAGCCAGGGGGGCAGGTTCTGCGTGGGGTTTGGCCAATTGGGGCAATTGTCGACGAGGTCAGGCACACCGTCGCCGTCGCTGTCCGCTCCCGGCGTTGGCGATGCCGTCGAGGTAGGCGTAGCCGATGCCGTGGGCGTCGCGGTTGCAGTGGACGTAGCCGTCTCGGTTGGCGCAGCGGTTGGTGTTGCCGTTGCGGTCGGGGTTGGCGTAGCCGTGGCAGTACCAGAAGGCGAAGCGGTCGGAGTTGCCGTGGAGGTCTGCGTCGCGGTCGCCGTGGGGCTAGCAGTGGCGGTCGCCGTACCTGTAGCAGTGGCAGTGGCCGTAGGAGTCGCTGTTGCCGTAGCCGGAGTCGCGGTGGCTGTGGGCGTCGTTGTAGGGGTGCCGGCAGGCGTCGCCGATGCCGTGGGCGTGGACCCATTGGCCGTCGTAAAGTTCACCACAAGTACACCGCTGTTGCTGCTCCCCCGCGGGTCATCACAGTCGGCCCGCAAGAACAGACGATGCTGGCCATCGGGAAGGAGAGAAGTATCGATCGGCACGTCCTGCTCCGGGAACTCGCCGAGACCATCCCGTAAGACTGTTCCCTCGTTCATGGGGTCTGCGTGGAAGTCGGGGTCCAGCCGCACGGAGTAGGCCGTCACCGGCAGGTCGTCTATAGCCCCGTGGTCGATCATCCGTAGCCGCGGCGACCAGACGCCGGACAGCGGCGCCTTCGGCAAGGGCACGCCGGTGTAGCCCGCCTCGCAGTACCCGGAACCGGTATACCAGCCCTTGCCGCGCGGGAACGCCAGCCGCGTCTGGTCCATCCGAGTGGCGCCGTTTTCAACGTAGACCTGCCAGTCGAGTGACGCGATCATGTTGTTGCCGCCGGGCACGTCCTCGAAGGCTCGGAAGCGTAATTCCTGAAGCCCGGCGTGGTTGAAGAGCGAGAGGTCGACAGGCACCTGCAGCCAGCGTTCGCAGGTCCCCGGGTTTGGGCATGTGAACGGTGGAGTCTGGGGAAACTCGACATCGGTCTCGTAATCCGCACCATGGTAGACGAGCTCGAAGATGTCGAGCTGGCCGGGGTTATCGTGCAGCATTACCCGCACGTCCAGCTGCGTATTCTCTGAAAGCGTCTCGCGTTCGGGGATGCAGCCGCCTACGTGGACGTGTCCGAAGTCAGTCCCGCTCATTCCGGGCGTTGTCCTCCACCAACTCTGCGCATCCACGAATACGCGCGCCTGCGGGTAACCCTCACAGGTGAGCGAGTTCGGAGCCGCGCTACCCTCGGCGACGAAAAGGGCAGCTAGCATTGCGGCCGCCGTCAGAAGGAGTGCGCTTCCCTTCTTCAGCGCGATAGAGCCCAGCGCCGGGAATGCGTGCGGGGAATATTGCAATTGAACCTAGTTACGTTCAGTACCGAGGAGAGATGGTAACAGTGGCTCCCAAGGCTCACAAGGTGAAAAGACCGCGAAGATGTGCAATCAAA
>VBEI01000054.1 GCA_005882715.1 Chloroflexota bacterium
CGACCACGGCGCGCTCGACCAGCTCCTGGTCCTCGAGGCGTTTGAGCCGCTCCGAGAGCAGCTTGGGCGATATACGAGGCGTCGATTGGCGGAACTCGTTGAACCGCCTTCGGCCAAGGAAAAGGTCGCGAATGATGAGCAGTGTCCAGCGGTCGCCGATGATGTCGAGCGTCCGCGCGATGGGACAAGCTTGAGCGTAAGGTTGGGTCCGGGCCATTTCGTTTTTGCGTTTTTCGGTTTTCCGGCGAGGGTTGACACACTGAGGGTACTAAGTATACTGAGGGAAGTCAAGAAGGAGATTGCGCTTGACCGTCCCGAAAGGCCCCCGCATCCGCATCGTCCAGGAGTCCGAGGCGACCGGCGAGACGAAGGCGCTCTACGACGAGATCCGCGCCGTCTTCGGCTTCCCTATGGTCCCCGACATCATGAAGCTCGTCAGCACGCGCCCCGACTTCCTGCGTGTCCTCCTCGATGGCTACAAGGCGATGTTCTCGGGCGGGCACCTGCCCCGGCAGGTCAAGGAGATGATCGCGACAGTCGTCTCGAAGGCGAACTCATGCGCCTACTGAACGAAGGCGCATTCATTTCTCCTGCGGTCAGTAGGAGGCAGCCAGGAGGCAGCGGAGGCGGCCGAAGCAGCGGACATCGATGCCCTCCCGGTAGAGGCGAAGCACAAGGCGCTCCTCCGCCTCTGCCTCAGGCTCACCGAGCACGCTTACAGAATCACGGATGAGGACATCGATGGATTGCGAACGATCGGCCTGTCAGACGACGAGATACTCGAAGGCGTCTTCGTCGCCTGCCAGTTCAACGCCGTCGACCGCCTCGCGGACACCTTCGGGCTCTACGAGCTCATGCAATTCCGCGAACAGTGAAATGAAAGCGCCGCAGGCCGGGGGTGTGGGGGTGTCCCCCCCACCGTCCCCTGATGGCGACTTTAGGAGCCACAAAGAAAGGAGGAAAACAGCATGGTATCGGGCCCCGGACTCCAACAACAGCTGGACCAGAAGATACGAGACATCAAGCAAGTTGTTTCGGGTGTCGATGAGCAGAAGGCGTTGGAGCGCCCCGCCGAGGGGGAATGGTGCATCAAAGAAGTGCTGTCACATCTCGCCGGCCAGGATAATGCTAATGTGATGCATCGGCTCAAGCGTATCCTCGATGAAGACACGCCGAACCTCGACATCACGCCCGGCGTCTCAGCCTACGACGCCCAGCGCGAGCAAGCTTCAGTCTCGCAGCTGCTCTCCACCGTCGAAACGCAATACACCAAGCTCGGCAAGCTTCTCAACAGCCTTACTGAGGATCAGCTCGCCCGCAAGGCGCACGTGCCGGCCTTGCAGGGGTCGCCCCTGGGCGAATACCCTACCCTCGGTCAGTGGGCCGGTTTCGTTGTCAACTTCCATATCGCGGGGCACGTCAATCAGCTTCGGAATCTTTGTCAGCAATAACCACAAGGAGGTAGCGAAAATGGTTTCAGGCCCATCACTCAAGCAGCAACTCGACCAGAAGGTTCAGGAGATCAAGCAGGCGGTCTCCGGGCTCAGCGAGGAACAGGCGTCGAAGGAGCCGGCTCAAGGCGAGTGGAGCGCCAAGCAGGTGCTCTCGCACCTGTGTGGGGCGGACGACGCCCTCAGCATGTACGAATTCAAGCGCTTTTTGAGCGAGGACACGCCGCCTCTGGGGATTACCCCCGGCCAATACAGCGATATCCGCAAGAGCGCACCGGTCCCCGAGCTGCTATCGAAGGTCGAGTCAGACTATTCCGCAATCGGCAACTTCTTCGCCGGGCTTAACGACCAGCAGTTGAACCGCAAGGCCCACGTCCCCTTCCTCAAGGAGACGCCGCTCGGCGAATACCCGACGCTTGGACAGTGGGCCATCGGTGTCATCCAGTTTCACCTGAACGACCACATCCAGCAGCTCAAAAACCTCTCGCAGTAGTTACACTCGCACCGAGAGGATCACGCGCTCGAGCAAAATTGTCACGCTTTCTCAAGACCACTGACAGCCTGTTGTCAGCCTCGACTGATACGTTGTAATTGAGTCTTGAGAATCGCCCATCAGTACGAAGGAGGAGGAAGTCGAAATGGCAAACCCAGTCACATGGTTCGAGGTCACGGGGAAGGACGGAAAGAAGCTGCAAGACTTCTACGCGGGCGTCTTCGGCTGGAAGATCGACGCCAATAACCCGATGAACTACGGCATGGTCGACAACGCTGGCCAGGGCATCGGCGGCGGCATCAGCGCTGGAGATGGCGGCCGCAATCAGGTCACCTTCTACGTTGAGGTCGACGATCCGCAGGCCTACCTCAACAAGGTCGAGGCGAAGGGTGGGAAGACGGTCATGCCGGTCACTGAAATCCCCGGCATGGTGATCTTCGCTCAGTTCGCCGACCCTGAAGGCAACGTTGTCGGCATAACGAAGGCAAACTACCCGCCGCAGTCGTAGTCGCGCATAAGAAGCACGCGTCGCCAGGCCCAGGTGTGGGGATGATTTCCCCACGCTCGTCGGCGTGGCGACTTCGCGAGACATCGCAACGAAGGAAGTCCCGCTAATCCACCCGCGAACTGAGCGACAAATCCAGCGCCGCCAGGCCGGGGGCGTGGGGGTGTCTCCCACCTTCCTCAGCGTGGCGACTTTAGGAGCCGTTAGAAGGAGGAATACGACATGGCAAATCCAGTAGTGCATTTCGAGGTCACAGGTATGGACGGGAAGAGCCTGCAAGACTTCTACTCGGGCGTCTTCGGCTGGAAGATCAACGCCGACAATCCGATGAACTACGGTATCGTCGACGCTGGCGAGACCGGCGGCGGCATCGGCGGGGGAATCTCAGCGGGAGATGGCGGTACCCGGCAGGTCACGTTTTACATCGCGGTCGATAATCCGCAGGCCTACCTCGACAAGGTCGAGAGCAAGGGCGGCAAGACCGTCATGCCGGTGACTGAAATCCCGGGCATGGTGATCCTCGCGCAGTTCGCCGACCCGGAGGGCAACGTCGTCGGCCTGGTGGACGCCAACTACCAGTCGCAACAGTCCTGATTCGGCGGCCTCAGCGCCTGAAATTTGATCCTCGAGCAGCCCGAGGTCGGGACCGGCGAGTGCCACCAGGAGCACAGCGTGATAAAGGGCTTTCAGGGCATCATCATCTCCACGGATGACCTTACCCGGTTGCTCCCGTTCTACAAGGACACACTCGGGCTCGGGACTCAAATGGAGTCAAATGGCTTCGTGGTGCTCGGCGGAGGGCAGATTGCGCTAGGCCTGCACAGCCAGGTACGGGGCAAGTCACGTGACCCTAACCGTGTGATAGTGAACCTGAACGTGGATGATTGCCAGGCTGAGTACGAGCGGCTCAGTGGGATGGGCGTCGAGTTCATCCGCAAGCCCAGTAAAGAGGCTCCGGATCTGAAAATCGCCACGTTCCTCGACCCGGACGGAAACACCCTTCAGCTATTCGAGTGGGTGTAGGTCAGGCCGACAGCGCCTCCTTCACCGCGGCGATCAGCGCCCGGTCCTCATCAGGTCGCACAGTCCGCGGGTCAAGGAGCAGCACGTCGCGCTCGATACGCGCGACGACCGGCGGATCGCCGGTCCGCAGCCGGCGCGCGATCTCGGCGACATAACCGCCCTCGCCGTCCAGCGCGAGCAGTTTCGTCGGCAGGCTCTCCTCCGGCAGGCTGCCGCCGCCGATCATTGAGCGGCCATCGACAATCCTTGCGCCCCGGCCAATCGCCCGCGCCCAGCGGCGCGCCCTCCGCTCAATCTCGGCGCGCGGAGTCGCTATCATGCGCCAGACGGGCACCTTGTTGAGCGCTTCGCCGCGCAAGTAGTGGTGCAAAGTTGCCGTCAGGCCGGCGATACTTGCCTTGTCCATGCGGACCGCCCGCGCGAGCGGGTGCCGTCGCAACTGAGCGATGAGTTCGCTTTTGCCAGCGATAACGCCCGCCTGCGGCCCGCCCAGCAGCTTGTCGCCGGAGAAGAGCACGAGGTCGGCGCCGGCAGCGAGGCTCTCGCCCACGGTTGGCTCCAGCGCGAGGCTGAACTGCGTCGTTTCGAGCAGGCATCCCGAGCCGATATCGTCGATCAGCAGCACGCGGCGCCTATTG
>VBEI01000135.1 GCA_005882715.1 Chloroflexota bacterium
GTTTAAAAGCTTCGCGAAAGTCGTCGGTGATCTTCTTCGTGAGGCCGAAGTCCAAGAGGCCGAGGCGGTTGCCGGGCAGGCCGAGAAGGTTGCCGGGGTGAGGATCGGCGTGGAAGTGCCCGTGGCGCATGATCTGCTCCATGTAGACCTCGACGAGCAAGGGAAAGAGCTTCTGCGTGTCGATGCCGGCGGCGCGGAGGCCATCGATGTTGGTAATCTTGATGCCGTCGATGTACTCCATGGTGAGAATGCGTTTGCTCGTATGCTCCTCAACGATGCCCGGAATCACGACATCGTCACGATAAGCGAGAGTGGACGCGATGGCCTTCATGGCTTCGGCTTCGTGGAGCATGTCGACTTCGAGTGGGACGTTGGCGGCGAGCTCCTGGTAGACGGGCTCGAGGGGATAGTTGCTGAAGCGGGACTCGAGCCAGATCATCCCGCGGAGGATACGGAGGTCTGTCCGGACGAGTCGCGGGCTATTGGGATAGACGACTTTGACGGCGACCTGACGGCCGTCTTTTAGTTTCGCCTTATAGACCTGGGCGAGTGAGGCGGCAGCGACCGGCTTGCGGTCGAATTCAGCGAAGACGGACGCGATGGGGCCGCCGAGCTCGCGCTCTATGTGCGGCTTCATCTCGTTCCAGGGATGAGGCGGCACCTTGTCCTGGAGGAGCGAGAGGACGCTGGCGTACTCCTCCGGGAAGACGTCGGGACGGCTGCCGATCGTCTGGCCGATCTTGATCATGAGCCCTTGGAGACGGAGGACAGCGCGATAGATGCGCTGTGCGCTGCGGCGGTGATGATCCCGGAGCCGTCTATCGTACTCCTCCGGGGACATTCCCTTCTTTCGCATCGCAAGGAGTTTGTAGCCGGACAGGATGCGGGCCGCGGTCGTGGCGGCGTGGGTGAAACGGAAGACTCTGTTTTCGCGAAGGCCGGGCAGCATTTTCGCACTCCTTCCCGGGGCTCCGGCGCCCCGTTGAAGTCATTAGGACGATGTTCGGGTGATTAAAACTGTGATCTCCATCACAATTGCCAACACCTAGGTTGGCAATTAGCCTCCTCTACGAGATCGTTCCTCCAGGCGGCGGAGCTGGCCCGCAGTCAGGCGGCGCTCCATCGCGGGGCCGAGGATGTCGTCGAAGACATAGACGAAGAGGAAGTGAATGGCGAGGATGCCGCCCCAGATGGCGGCGACCCATTGAATGAACCAGCCGTCTGGGGTCAGAACGTCGATCGCCAAGATGAGGAGCATCACCGGAATAAAGATGGCAAGGTGCTGCAGGAATCCCATTTGCTGGTGAGCGCGGTGTCTGGCTTCGCGCCGCAGCCGTTCGTCATCAGTGACGGGCTCGGCGTCGCTTTCGCTGTCCCAGGAACAACCTCTCATGTCGGACCTCCTTCTGGTGCTCAATCGAAGACGACTGTTCTGTCCGCGTGTGCGGGCGCTTTCAGCAGTTCGCGCAAAGGGACGCCGATGCCGTAGGTATGTATCTTCGGCGCCGGTTTGACCTTTATGAAGCAGAGGTCGGGCTCATTGAGTACGCCAAATCCGGTTATGGACTTCAGCTTGCCCGCTTTCAGAAGGGCGACAATCTCAGGATCCTCGCGCGATAGACTCGCGGCTGTGCCGGTGAACTGAATCGAAAATGGGGGGCCAACCGGGTACTTCCGAACCGGAATGCAGATTGCCACGTTGGGATTGCGTTGTACGTTCTTAGCTTTCTTAGTGTCACTTCCGGTAGCGAAGTAGAAGGCTCCGTCCACGAACTTGTACATGATGCCTACGGCGTGCGGCTTACCGTCAGGAGTCGCGCTTGCCAGCGTGCAATAAGAGCGCCGCGAGATGATTTTCTTCAGTTGCTCGCGCAGACGAATCGAACTCGCCGACTGCCTGACTGTCGCCGCATCGGTCATATGACGGCCTCTTCGGTGATGGCCTTCTCACCTTGAGATCCGGCGTGGAGGTAGGTATCCGCGCCAGCGAGCGCGCCCGGCATAGCCGCCTTGATGCGGTCTAGGGCTTCCATGGCTGTGCGGACCTCATTGACGCCGTCGTAACCGTGCTGTTCGTTTTCGAAGATGGAATCGTCGGCGGCTTTGATCTTCTGGATAGCTTCTTCAGTCCAGTCAAGTTCGGCCTTGTGGACCTTGAGGCCGCAGTCGATCGTGAGCTGCCAGAAGAGAGCTTCGTGCTGGAGGCCGATCGACTCGACGAATTTGTCGACGAACTGATGCGCGTACTGGAGATAGGTGAGGGCCGTCCGCGTCTCGTCGGCGCAATTCTGGAGGACGGAAATCAGCTCCGGTTTTGGCAGTGACGAGCCGAAGAAGACCTTGATGAGGATCGGCTCTCTAACCTGCTCATGCTGGGCCGGCGTCGCCAGCCAGTCGAGGAGCTCGCGGCGGCCGGTATCAGTGATGGAGTAGACCTTGCGGTTGGGGCGGTCCTCCTGGACCTCGACCTTCATTTCGACGAGGCCTTCGCCCTCCAGTTGCTTGAGTGCGGGGTAGATCTGACTGAGCTCGGCGTTCCAGAAATGAGCCACGGAGGTGTCGAAGAACTTCTTGAGCTCGTAGCCGGTCATTGGCCCGTAGTTGATGAAGCCGAGGAGCGCGTGCTTCAGCGACATGAGATGACGCTCCTACGGCAAAGCATTTGATGGCGAGTCCGGTTCATTTACCCCTCCTTGTTCCGGCTAGCCGCGGCCGGCCGGGTTTGGGTGACTTGCGACCACAGAGCCGACGGCGCGACCGTCGAGGTGAAGCGCGAGGTGCGCGAGGAGATTGGCGAGGACCGTGCGTACACCTGACGGGCGCGTACCGCGCATCCGCGCGCTTGCAGTCAGGGCGGCGATCTCGCGGTGGCGTTCGGCCAGCTGTGCTTCCCAGAGCAGCGGGCTTGAGTTCAAGTCCAACATTGGAACACCTCTTCTCTACTCAAGCAACTGGATATATCAACCCTTATATAATTCGGAGCCAAATAGCTGTCAAGTGCTTTGAGGGCGAGTTTGTGTGATTTCGGTCACACTCAGACCCAGTTCGTGCTTGGTTGTTGCTATAGAGACCCTGTGCTATACTCCGGCGCGACTGGCTAGGGATAATTTTCACAAAGTCTGCGCCCATGTTGCCTGAATGGGGTCAAGTCGGCTTTTTGCTCCTGATTGCGCTCATCTTCCCTGTCGGCGGAATCGGAACTTCCTGGCTGTTTGGAAGGCTGGGGGTGCGCCCCGAGCGGCCGGACCCAATTAAGGAAGAGACGTACGAATGCGGTGTAGAGACCGAGGGTACGGCCTGGGTACAGTTCAACTTCCGCTACTACTACTTCGCGCTGCTGTTCGTCGTTTTTGACGTCGAGGCGGTGTTCCTCTATCCCTGGGCGGTCTCCTTCGAACGGGTGGCAGTCACCGGCTTCATTGAAGTCCTAACGTTCGTGCTTATCCTCCTGATCGGGCTCCTCTACGCCTGGCGCAAGGATGCTCTCGAATGGACTTAGCGTGACCAAGATCATCACAGGTCTCGATATAGCGCACCGCATCGAGCAGATGTTTCCGGCTGCCGTTGAGGACGCGCTTCCCGAAGCAGCGACGGTGACTCCGGCACAGCTGCTGGACGCCTGCTCTTTTCTGAGGGACGACCCGGAACTAAAGTTCGAGTTCCTGAGCTCGCTGACGGCCGTGGACCGGCTCGAATACTTCGAGGTTGTGTACCACCTTACGTCCATCCGGCTCAACCAAATGACGGCGATCAAGGTGAAGACGACTGGCCGCGAGAACCCGCGAGTGCCGTCGGTGACGCCGATCTGGCCGGGAGCAAATCTGCAGGAACGCGAGGCGTATGACCTGATGGGGATCGTGTTCGTCGGTCACCCGGACCTGCGCCGGGTGTTCCTGTGGGATGGGTTCGATGGCTGGCCGCTACGCAAGGACTATCTCATCGGACCGGGCGGACGCTTTCCCGGGCTCGAGCGGTTCCCCGGCGAGTCTCCGGAGCCTCTCGGCGGCAGGGGCTAGCATTGACGGTCCGAGCGGAGCCGTTCGTCGTCAATCTCGGGCCACAGCACCCTAGCACGCACGGGGTCTTTCGGCTGCGCCTGACGCTCGACGGCGAGAGGATCATCGACGCGGACATGGTGATGGGGTACCTGCACCGCTCGATGGAAAAGCTGGCCGAGGAGCGAACATACACGCAAAACATCCCGTTCACGGATCGGACGGACTATCTCGCCGCGATGACGGGCAACCTGGCGTATGTCATTGCCGTCGAGCAGCTGTGCGGCATCGAGCCGCCGGAGCGTGCGCAGTGGCTGAGGACTATCATGTGCGAGTTGCAACGCATCGCGAGCCACTGCATGGCGGTTGGCATTTTCGCGAATGACTGCGGGGCCTGGCAGACGCCGGTGATGCACATGCTGCGGGACCGCGAGAAGGTCTTGGACCTGTTCGAGATGGCGTGCGGAGCAAGGCTGACGCTGAACTACATGCGGATCGGAGGTGTGTCCAGGGACGTGCCCCCCGAGTTCATGCCGGCCGCTCGGAAGCTGATCAAAGAGCTACCGAAGAAGCTTAACGAATACGAGGACCTCCTGCTGGAGAACGAGATCATCGTCGAGCGTTCCAGGGGGATTGGGGTCCTCACTCCAGAGCAGGCGATGGCCAACTCGGTAAGCGGGCCGATGCTGCGGGCGAGTGGTGTGGCGTGGGACATCAGGAAGGCGGACCCTTATGCCGCGTACGACAAGGTGGACTTCGACATCGCAGTTGGGGTCCACGGCGACGTTTACGACCGGTTCGTGGTGCGGCTGGCCGAGATGCGCCAGAGCGTCAAGATCCTCGAACAGACACTCGACCTAATACCGGACGGGCCGGTACACGCGCAGCTGCCGACAGCGACGGTGCAACCGATCGACCAGCCGGTGGCGCCGCTTGCGATCCGGCCGCCTGTTGGCGAAGCGTACGGGCGGATCGAATCGCCCCGCGGCGAGCTGGGCTTCTACCTAGTGAGTGACGGAAGCCCAGCCCCGTTCCGGTTTCACATTCGGTCGCCTTCGTACATCAACCTGACGCCGCTGAAGCTGATGAGCGTCGGCGGGACCGTCGCCGACGCCATCGTGATTCTGGGAAGCGTGGACATTATCGTCGGCGAGGTGGACAGGTGAGCGGAAAGGAGAATTGGGGGAACGGGGGCGCGCTTCGGCTTCGATGGACTCAGCCCGGGCTGGCGTTGGGTCGATGCTTCGATGAACTCAGCACGAACGGGGTGTAGATGATTCGGCTGGCCGAGTGGTACGACTTTCGCGACCTCGGCAATACCGTGGGTTCGCTATTGGACCAGATCCGGGACTGGGGAGCGCCGGACTGGGTGCCGTACGTCGTCTCGGGTTTGATAGGGGTTGTGGCGATCCTGCTCTGGACGGTGCTCAGTGTGCTCGCGTTCATCTGGATCGAGCGGCGGGTGGTGGGGCTGATGCAGAACAGGATCGGACCCAACCGTGTTGGGCCCAACGGGCTGCTGCAGCCTGTCGCCGACGCGCTGAAGCTCCTGTTCAAGGAGCCGATCACGACGCGCGAGGCCGACCGAATACTGTTCTGGCTGGCGCCGATCGTGGTGTTCGTGCCGACAATAGTCGTCTTTGCGGTGATCCCGTTCGGCGAGCGAATGGTGCTGGCCGATCTGAACGTCGGCGTGCTGTTTCTCATCGCGGTCGGCTCGCTGAACACGATCGCGATATTTATGGCGGGTTGGTCGTCGAACAACAAGTATGCGCTCATCGGGGCAATGAGGACGATAGCGATGCTGATCAGCTACGAGCTGATCCAGGTGCTGGTGCTCCTCGCGGCGGTGCTCTTCGTCGGCAGCATGAGGCTGGGGGACATCGTCGCCTGGCAGGCGGGTTACGGCGTTTGGCTGCTGTTCCTACAGCCTCTCGGTTTGCTGGGATACATCGTATCGGGAGCAGTGGAAATGAACCGCTCGCCGACAGACATCGCCGAGGCGGAATCGGAGATCGTGGCTGGGTATCACACCGAGTATGGGGGCATCAAGTTCGGCTTTTTCTACCAGGCGGAGTACCTGGCGGGGTTCGCTATCGCGGCGGTGATCGTGACGTTGTACATGGGCGGGTGGACGTTATGGGGGGTGGAGGACTGGGTGCCGGGCTGGCTGATTTTCCTGGCGAAGTTGTACGGAGTCTTCTTCATCTATATCTGGTCGCGCGGAACTCTGCCGCGCTTGCGGATTGATCAGCTGATGGCATTCGCCTGGAAATTTCTCCTCCCCCTATCGCTGGTGAATGTAATAATCATCGGCGGCGAGAAGCTGCTGTGGCAGGAGGCCGAGCTTTCTTCCGGAGAGGCGCTACCGCTGTTTGCGGTGGTCAATTGGGCGGTCGCGGTTGTGCTGATCGTCGGTTGGGCCTGGGTTCTGGGGCACCAGCGCCCTGAACGAGTGGCGCACCGGGCGGTACTTACCCAAGAGGTCGGCGCGATTCACTTCGGAGAGCCGGCGCCGACCGTCTGATGGACGATACAGGAACGGTCGTCGCGTTCTACATGCTATCGGCGTTGACGATTGTGTCGGCCCTGGGCGTAGTCGTTGTGCGGAACCTGATTCATGCGGTGGTGTTCCTGATCCTGAGTTTCGTGGGGGTAGCCGGGCTCTACATAACGCTATCGGCAGATTTCGTCGCGGTCACGCAGGTCCTGATATACGCGGGTGCCGTCTCAGTGCTTATCCTGTTCGCGATTGTGCTGACGCCGACCGGAGACCGGGGTAACCAGGAGACGTTCTTGCGGCTGCCTGCGTTGCTGCTCGCTCTGCTTGTGGCGTTCACGTTGGGATACGTGGCGATCGATACCGACTGGGCGATCTCCGACCGAGAAGGGTTCCAGCAGACGGCTTCAACGATCGGGGAGGCGTTACTCGACAAGTACGTGCTGCCGTTCGAGATCGCCTCGGTACTGCTGCTCGTCGCGATGATGGGGGCGATCGTGCTTGTGCGGCCCGACAGCGCGATGGAGGGCGAATAGTGTCGGTCAACCTCGAGCATTACCTGATTGTGGGCGCGGTCCTGTTCTCGGTCGGGCTTTACCTCGCTTTGGCGAAGCGGAACTTCGTCGCTGTGTTGATGGGCATCGAGCTGATGTTCAATGCGGTGAACCTGACGTTTGTGGCGTTTTCGCGGTTCGTTCGGTCGCCGAACCCGCTCGACGGGCACGTATTCGTGGTGTTTGTGATAACGGTCGCGGCGGCGGAGGCGGCGACCGCGCTGGCGCTGGCTGTGCTCCTCTATCGTGTACGGGACACGATCAATGTCGACCGGATCGACTTGCTGAAATGGTAGGGACAGGGAACATGGAACACAGAACATGGAGCTTGGATTCCGCCTGTTGCTCGCTGTTCTTGCTTGCTTGTTCTCATGGGGCGGAGGACTAGGGCCTGTGTGGGCGAAGCTGATGGACACGAAGAACGCGTATACGGCGGAGATGTGGAAGGAGTTGCTGAACGGCGAGGCGCTTTCTGTTCGGGTGATCCCCGCGTCTGGATGGGCGAAGGCGTCGGAGCTTGAACCGCACGCGATCTATGTGCCGTGGGGGAAGCTGCATGTGGCGCAGGAGATCTTGAGGAAGATTTGAACGCGTCGCGCCGCCCCCTGTGTCCCTCGCGGCGCTATGCTCCTCATCCTTGGTGGCGGGGCCTGCTTCATCCCACCCACCCGCCCGGGAGAACAAACTGGGGGACACCCCCAGACCCCCGGCCTGCCGGCGGTTATGGGCGAGACGAGGGGGCGCGAAGCTGGTCCTGAGTACGATTCCGGAGGGGTTTGTTTGGGCGATCATGTTGCTGCCGCTCGGCTCGTTTGGGGTCATTACGCTCGTTTCCTTTCTGGGGCTGACGCGGGACGGTAGTTGGAGTCCTCGGTATAGCGGCTACCTGACGATCGCGGCGATCTTTGTTGCGTTCGCACTTTCACTATGGGCGCTCGACGGCGCGATCGACGCCGATGGGGCTCGCGTCGGGTTCGACGGGCACAAGTGGGTGGTGGTGGGTGAGCTGGATGTGCACATCGGCATCACGCTCGATGGGCTGTCGGCGATCATGCTTGTTGTCGTGACGAGCGTTTCGCTGCTCGTACAAGTGTACTCGCAGGAGTATATGCGAGGAGATGGAGGGTACAACCGGTACTACGCCTTCATGTCGTTGTTCACGGCGTCGATGCTGGGGCTGGTGCTGGCATCGAACATCGTCCAGCTGTTCGTGTTCTGGGAGCTGGTGGGGCTGTGCTCCTACCTGCTGATCGGGTTCTGGTTCTACAAGGACTCCGCGCGAAGGGCAGCGACGAAGGCATTTCTAGTGACGCGCGTCGGGGACCTCGGTTTTTTGATCGCGATCCTGATCATCTTCTCGGAAACCGGGAAGCTGGGCATCGGCGATATCCACGAGGCGGCCATCGCCGGAGCGGTCGGCTCGACAGCGCTGACGCTGTTCGCGCTGGGTTTGTTCGCGGGCGCGGCAGGGAAATCAGCACAGTTCCCGCTGCACGTCTGGCTGCCGGACGCGATGGAGGGTCCGACGCCGGTCTCGGCGCTGATCCACGCGGCGACGATGGTGGCCGCAGGGGTATACCTGGTGGCGCGGTTCTTCCCGGTGTTTGCGGAGTCCGACGAGGCGATCACGACGGTGGCGGCGATCGGGGCGATCACGGCGATAATCGCTTCGCTGTTGGGGATCATGGCGACGGACATCAAGCGTGTGATGGCGTATTCGACGATCAGCCAGCTGGGGTACATGATGATGGGCCTCGGGGTCTTCGGCATCGTGGCCGCGATCTTCCATCTGTTCACGCACGCCTTTTTCAAAGCGCTGCTCTTCCTGGGAGCGGGATCGGTGAACCACGCAACCGGGACGTTCGACATGCGACGCATGGGCGGCCTGGCGAAGTACATGCCAGTGACGTTCTGGACCGTGTTTATAGCGAGCATGGCGCTCGTGGGGCTCCCTCCGTTGGCGGGCTTCTGGAGCAAAGACGAAATCCTGAGCGACGCCTGGGATGACCGGCCCTGGGTTTTTGTCGTCGCGCTCATCGGTGTCTTCCTGACGGCGGTGTATGTTGGCCGGATGCTGTTCCTAACGTTCGGCGGGGAATACAAGGGGGGCGAGGAATCGGAACACGGAGAACCGGGCGTACACTCGGAGCCGCATGAATCGCCGACGCTGATGCTGGTCCCGCTGGTCGTGCTGGCCGTGATGGCTGCTGTGGCTGGATTGGTGAATATCGACGATGGGCTGAAGACGCTGATCGAGGGCTGGCTGCCAAGAGAGAGCGAGGAGTTGGTGACCCACGGCGGCTTCCAATGGTGGATCGCGCTCTCTTCGACGGCTGCGGGTCTGGCAGGACTGGGGGTGGCCTGGCTGGTGTACGGTGCGCGCGTTGTGGAATCGGACCGCGTGCGGCATATCGCGGAGCCGCTACCGGAGATACTCGAGAACAAGTACTACCTTGATTGGCTATACGAAGAGTTCTTCGTGAGAGGGCTGGTGCTGGGCGGCGCTGCGTGGCTGCTCTCCCTCTGGGACCGGTACGTCATCGACGGCGCGGTCAACGGTGTTGGAACAGTCGCAAGGTGGAGCGCCGATCAAGCACGGCTTGTGCAAGCTGGACAAGCTCAGCTTTATGCAAGCGTGATGCTGATCGGCGTCGTGGGTGCAATCGCAGGTATCCTGATCATCGACCCCAAATGAGGTCTGTTTAAGGTGCTATCTCTGGCAGTGTTCCTCCCGATCGCCGGTGTGCTTGCCATTGTCTTGCTGCCGAAGGAAGAGGAACACCGGGCGAAATTGATCGCCGCGGGCGTCTCTGCGGTCGTATTGGCGCTGATTGCGTTTATGTTCGTCGATTACGACCGGGACAGGGCCGGATACCAGTTTGTGAATAGCACGACATGGCTTGACTCAGACTTTTCGAATATCAAGCTCAAGTACGCTGTCGGGCTGGACGGCCTTTCCTTGCCGCTGGCGCTGTTGACTGCTTTCCTGGGACTCGTTTCGGTGTTGATTTCGTGGCGGATCGAGCTCAGGCCGAGGGAGTATTTCGCCTGGCTGCTGGTTCTGGAGACGAGCCTTCTCGGTGTATTTAGCGCGCTGGACTTTGTCCTGTTCTTCCTGTTCTGGGAGATAGAGCTGGTGCCGATGTACTTCCTGATTTCAGTCTGGGGCAGCGGGAACCGGGTGTACTCGGCGTGGAAGTATGTGTTGTATACGTTCTTCGGTTCCGCCTTGATGCTGGTGGGCATCCTCACTCTCGGGTTTACGGCGGATACGTTCGACATCCGCCAATTAGCGCGAATCGGAGACATAAACGACGCGATCATCCCCACGTGGGCGATCTTCACGCTGATCATCTCGGCGTTTCTAATCAAGCTACCGATCGTGCCGCTTCACACGTGGCTGCCGGATGCCCACACGGATGCTCCGACGGCGGTGAGCGTGATCCTGGCGGGCGTGCTTCTGAAAATGGGCGGCTACGGCATCCTGCGCATGAGTCTTTCAATCATGCCGGACGTTGCACGCGACGCTTCCATATGGCTGGCTATCATCGCTGCGGTGAGTATCTTGTACGGGGCGCTGATGACGTTGATCCAGCAGGACTTGAAGCGGCTCATCGCGTATTCGAGCGTGAGCCATATGGGCTATGTACTACTGGGCGCGTCTGCGATTGGTACGGTCGGACTGACGGGCGCGTCGATGCAGATGCTGACGCACGGACTGATCACGGGGATGCTCTTCGTGCTTGTCGGCATGGTGTACGACCGTGCCCACACGCGGAACATCGCCGATCTCTCGGGGCTTGCGCCGCGCATGCCCTTCATAGCGGTGATGATGGTGGTGGCGGGGCTGGCCTCCCTCGGGCTGCCGGCACTCGCGGGGTTCGTCTCGGAGATTACCGTCTTTCTCGGGACGTTTGAGAAACACGAGGTGATGACGATTGCGGGTGTAATTGGCATCGCCTTCGCCGCCGGCTACATCCTGTGGACAATCCAGCGCGTCTTCTGGGGTGCGCCCGACCCACGCTGGGAATCGCTGGTGGACGCGACGGCTTGGTGGGAGCGGGGGCCGTTGCTGGCGATGACGGCGGCGATCGTAGCCATCGGCATATATCCGGCGGTGATGATGGACTTATTCGAGAGCGGTGTGACGCCTATAGCGCAGAGGCTAGGGTAGGGAGTACCGAGCGTTGGGTGCCCAGTGCCGAGATACTGATTGATGGAAGACATCAACCGGTTCGGGCCTGAGCTGGCGCTGCTGATCGCGGCGGGGCTGATCGTCGTAGGAGACGTGACGCTGCCAATGCGAGGCGGCACAAGGCGGGTTGCTAGCGTCGCCCTCGGGCTCGCAGGGCTCGCCGTGTCTGCACTGTGGTCGCTTGTGCTGATCGTTGCGGACGAGCGGGGGAACGCGTTCGACGGACTGATGGTCGTCGACGACTTCTCTTTATTCTTCAATTTCCTGTTCGTGGGTATCGCGGCGGTCATCATCCTCGCCTCGGTTGACCTGCTCGAGAAAAGCCGGTTTCGGGCGGAGTACGTGGCGCTGGTCCTCACTTCGACGGTGGGGATGATGTTGATGGCGAGCACGGTGGACCTGATCGCAATCTTCGCCGCGCTGGAGCTGCAGGCGATCAGCTTCTATGTGCTCGTGGCCTTCCTCAAGGACGGGCGCTCAAGCGAGGCTGCGCTGAAGTATCTGTTGCTTGGGGCGGTAAGCACGGCGCTGACGCTCTACGGGATGGCCTACCTGTTCGGGCTTTCGGGCTCAACGAATCTGAACGACATCGCGGCTTTCGTGGCGGGCGCTGATTCCGGGACGCGGCCGGCGCTGGTATTGGCGGCGGTGTTCCTGGCGGCGGGCCTCGGTTTCAAGATGGCGGTCGTGCCGTTTCAGATGTGGGTGCCGGACGTCTACCAGGGGGCGCCGACACCTGTGACCGCGTACCTGTCAGTGGCGAGCAAAGCGGCGGGGTTTGCGGTGGTCATGCGGGTGTTTGTCGTCGCTCTGGGGCATGGGCTGATCTCGAGCGATTGGTCGAACATGTTCGCGGCGATCGCGGCGATCTCGATGACATTGGGCAACGTCGCGGCGCTGGCCCAATCGGACATCAAGCGGATGCTCGGCTACAGCAGCATCGCGCAGGCGGGGACGTTTCTGATTGGGCTGGCGGCGGTGGCGGCGAATGACCCGCAGTTGCTTCTTGGGACTAGCTCCGTCGTGTTCTTCCTCGGTACGTATGCGTTCACGAACCTCGGCGCATTCATCGCGATCATCGCAATCTCGAATAAGATCGGCTCGGACCAGATAGGCGACTACGCGGGTGTGGCGCGGCGGTCTCCCTGGTTAGCCGCGGGCCTGACGGCATGCTTGCTGTCGCTCACGGGGATTCCACCACTCGCGGGGTTCTGGGGGAAGTTCTGGGTATTCAACGCGGCCGTCCGGGCTGATCTCGTTTGGCTCGCGCTGATCGGTGTCCTGAACAGCGTGATTTCGGCCTATTACTACGTTGGCGTTGTGCTGAAGATGTACACGCAGGAGCCGGCCAACGACGAGGCGTTCCAGCCGAGCCCGTATCTGGGACTGGCGATGACGGCTGCCGTCGTGGGGCTGGTGGCAGTAGGCTTGTATCCCGCACCGTTGCTGGACGCGTCCGAATCGGCGGCAGCCGTTCTCGGCTAGAGGCGCGATTATCGGGAAAATGCACTCGGTTCTCATTTCCGTCGAGGAGGCGCTCCGGGCGGCGATTGACAGCGAGCGGCTCGAGGGCATGGCGAGCGCAGCAATGGAGCGCGAGGGTCTGCCGTCCGCCGAGCTGAGTGTTCTCATTACAGACGATGAGACCGTTCGCGAGCTGAACCGGGAGTATGCAGGCGAGGACTCGACGACCGACGTGCTCGCCTTTTCGCTGAGAGAGGGCGAAGAGTTCGCGTCGCCTGACGGTGTGTTGCAGTTGGGCGAGGTCATCATCTCGTATCCAACAGCAGGCCGGCAGGCGGCAGACGCGGGAAGGTTGGTCGAAGAAGAGATCGAACATCTGCTGGTTCACGGGGTCCTTCACCTGCTCGGATACGACCACGCGGAGCCGCAAGAGGAAGAGCGGATGCGGGCGCGGGAGCGGGACCTACTGGCGGCGTTCAACTGGCGCGATGGCCTATAACTCGATAACAGGCGAAGCTATAATTACCCGTAGTGAGCGAGGTCCTTTACCGGAAGTGGCGCCCCCAGCGCTTCTCCGAAGTCATGGGGCAAGAGGCTATTACCCGCACTCTGCGCAACTCTGTCGCGTCTGACCGCGGGCTTGCGCACGCTTACTTGTTCAGCGGGCCGCGTGGGACTGGGAAAACAACTCTCGGCCGGCTGTTGGCGAAGGTCGCGAACTGCGATCGGCCCGACGAGGGGGAGCCGTGCAACGAATGCGCCTCTTGTCTCGCCTTCAATGAAGGCCGTGCGATGGACTTCATCGAGCAGGACGCGGCCAGCCACAATAGCGTCGATGATATACGCCAGTTGCGCGAGAACGTCGTTCTCACACCGATGGCAGGCGGGAAGAAGGTCTACCTGCTGGACGAGGTCCACA
>VBEI01000136.1:0-1562 GCA_005882715.1 Chloroflexota bacterium
CCTCGTACAGCGCGCCGTCCGCTGCCTGGATCAACGCCTCGGGCGGTGTCGCCGCCTTTCCGTCGAGGTCGTCGGGAACGGCGGCGACGCCAACGCTCACCGTGACCGGGCTGTGACGGAACGGGTAGGCGCCTCGATCAGTCGCCGGATGCGCTCGCCCGGCCGCTGCGGACCCTGTGCTGACGCTCGGAGCCGCCCGCGAGCTGCGCGGGAAGAGTGTCGCCTATTGGTCAGCACGGGGTCCGACGCGCTGGCACTTGTGCTGCCGCTCACGGGCGGCGAGCGGCGTCAACGTCTGCTGATGTTCGTCGCATGCGACTTGTACTTCCCCTCTCACTATTTCTTCATCTGGAAGTCCGCGATGTGCGTGGTGCCGTCCTTCAACGTCAACGTCAGGACGTAGCACGCATTTGACGTCGTCGGCGTCTGCCAGTTGTAAATGAACTGGTTAGCGGTGGCATCGTAACGGAGAACCGCGCCGCCGGTAGCCGTCGTGTCGAGCGGGTCGCTGAGATTGAGGTTGAAGCCACCGCAGCTAACGCTCGTGTATTGCAACGACGCGAACGATCCCAGGTCGCTGACGTAGTTGCCGTTGGCGTCCTTGAGCTGCCACTTGACCGGATACGTGCGCCCCGGGTTGCCAACATTGACAGTCGGCGGATTGTCGACGGGCGCCAGGAAGCCGATGAACGTATAGACGACGTTGATGTACACGGTCTTGGTGGCCGTGTTGTAGTTGGCGGCGTCCGTCGGCGTGAAGTCGACCTTCAGCGCCTGGCCGGGCCCAGGGTTTAGCAGAGTCCCCGCCGCTGGAGTGTACGTGAATGTGCCGGGTACGTTCGCTGTTGCATTCAGCTGCGCTGCGCCTAAGGCGGTCCCGTACACGATGTCCGCGGGGTTGGCCCAGGTGATGACCGGGGTGCCCTTGAGCACGTTGATGGAGACGGTCTTGGTGGCCGTGTTGTAGTTGGCGGCGTCCGCCGGCGTGAAGTCGACCTTCAGCGCCTGGCCGGGGTTGGCGTTCAGTTTCGTGCCGGCCGCCGGCGTGTACCCAAAGCTGCCCGCCACGTCAGCGGTGGCGTTGAGCTGGGTCCCGCTCAGCAGCGTGGGATAAGTGATGTCCGCCGGGTTCGCCCAGGTGATGACCGGGGTGCCCTTGAGCACGTTGATGGAGACGGTCTTGGTCGCCGTGTTGTAGTTGGCGATGTCCGTCGGCGTGAAGTCCACCTTCAGCGCCTGGCCGGGGCTGGCGTTCAGTTTCGTACCGGCCGCCGGCGTATACACGAAGCTGCCCGCCACGTCAGCGGTGGCAGTGAGCTGGGTCCCACTCAGCAGCGTGGGATAGGTGATGTCCGCGGGGTTGGCCCAGGTGATGACCGGGGTGCCCTTGAGCACGTTGATGGAGACGGTCTTCGAGGCCGTCTTGTAGTTCACGCTGTCGTTCGGCGTGAAGTCCACCTTCAGCGCCTGGTTGTTGCCGGCGGTGAGGATGGTGCCGCTGGCCGGCGTGTAGAGGAAGCTCCCGGCCACGTCGGCCGTCGCGTTCAGCTGAGTATTACTCA
>VBEI01000136.1:1587-9849 GCA_005882715.1 Chloroflexota bacterium
GCCCAGGTGATGACCGGGGTGCCCTTGAGCACGTTGATGGAGACGGTCTTCGAGGCCGTCTTGTAGTTCACGCTGTCGTTCGGCGTGAAGTCCACCTTCAGCGCCTGGTTGTTGCCGGCGGTGAGGATGGTGCCGCTGGCCGGCGTGTAGAGGAAGCTCCCGGCCACGTCGGCCGTCGCGTTCAGCTGAGTATTACTCAGCGCCATCGGATAGGTGATGTCCGCGGGCGTGGCCCACGTGATCACCGGTTCGATCTTCGTGATCGTCCACGTGGCGGTCGCCGGCGTTGGATCAACATTGCCTGCTTGGTCCTTCGCGCGAACTGCGAACGTATGGCTGGTGCGGCTCAAACCGGAATAAAACACGGGACTAGTGCACGAGGAGAAGGCTCCGCCGTCGAGGCTACACTCGAAGCTGAGCGCACCGGTCGCGGTCAAGTTGTCCAAGCCCTCGAAATCGAAGCTGGCGGACGTGTTCGTGGTGCTTGAGCCATCGGAAGGCCCGCTGGAAATGGTGGTGTCTGGCGGCGTAACGTCGATCGTCCAAGCGAACGAGGCGGCGCTCTGGTCGGTGTTGCCGGCTGCATCCCTCGCCGCCACCGTGAAAAGGTGCTCGCCGGCAGCGAGACCCGAGTAGGTGACCGTGCCGCTGTTGCAAGCGGTCGGCGTCTGACCGTCGAGCTGGCACTGGAAGGTATCGCCGCCAGCTAGATCGCCATGGAACGTGAACGTCGCCGTGTTGCTGTTGGTCGGATCAGCGGGCGCGCTATCAATGACCGTGTCTGGCGCCTGCGTGTCCACCGTCCAGGTGAAGCTGGCCGGCGTCGGATCCGGGTTATGGGCCTGGTCGATGGCGCGGACCTGGAAGGTATGGCTGCCATCCACAACCGTGTATTGGGCGGGGCTTGAGCAGGGCGCAAAAGCACTACCATTGAGGATGCACTCGAAGGTGCTGCCCGGCTCGGTCGCGTGGAAGGTGAAGTTCGCCGTCGTCTGGTTGGTCGGATTGAACGGCATGCTGTCGAGAAGCGTGTCCGGCGGGGCCGTGTCAACCGACCAGCTGAACTGCGCCGGCGTGGGATCGACGTTGCCGGCGGCGTCCCTGGCCCGTACGTAGAACGTGTGCGGTCCATCGGCGAGACTGTTGTACGTCACGGGACTGGTGCAGACGCCAAAACCGTTGCTATCGAGCTTGCATTCGAAGGTCAGATTCGCGGGCGCGGTGACATTATCAGTGCCCGAGAACGTAAACGTGGCGGTGGTGGCGTTCGTCGGGCTCGTCGGTCCGCTATCGACCGTCGTATCGGGCGGCGTGGCATCCACAAAGCTCGCCGCGATCGTGTGGTTGACCACCACGTTAGTGAACGTGTAGGTGATCACCGCGCCCACTGAGCTGCCATCGACCAGCACGTCGGCCACGTGGTAACCGGTGTCGGGCGTGATGGTGAAGGTCTGGTTCGCCCCATAGGTCACCGACACCACGTTACCTGACGGGGTGATGTTCCGGTTGGCGCCGGCCGAGGCCGCGATGCTGTAGGTGTTGATGGCGAAGCTGGCGGCGATGCTGTGGTTGGCCGTCACATTCATGAACGTGTGCGAGCTGACCGCACCCACCGAGTTGCCATCGACCAGGACATCGACCACGTGGTAACCGGTGTCGGGCGTGATGGTGAAGGTCTGGTTCGCCCCGTAGGTCACCAACACGTTACCGGACGGGCTGATGCTGCCGTTGGCGCCCGCTGAGGCGGCGATGGCGTAGGTGTTTATGGTGAAGCTCGCAGCGATGGTGTGGTTGGCCGTCACGTTGGTGAACGTGTAGGTCGTCACCGCACCCACTGAGCTGCCATCGACCAGCACGTCGGCCACGTGGTAGCCGGTGTCCGGCGTGATGGTGAACGTTTGGTTCGCGCCAGAATTCACCGTCACGGGACCGGACGGCGAGATGCTGCCGCCCGACCCCCCAGACGCGCTGATCGCGAAGGTGGAGGGCGGACAGTTCGTTGTCCCGATCGTGAACCCGCTGTTGACGTTAGCCGTACCGCCGCCAGGAGCTCCGTTCGTCGCCATGAAATTGCGCGAGCCAGTATTGACATTCGAGCCGATGGTAAAGGTCGCGGTGAGTTGCGTCGGGCTGTTGACCGTCGTCACGATGCTGATGTTCTGGGACATGTTGACGCTGACCGTCGTCACACCGCTGATGAAGCCGGTCCCCGTCACGATGACGTTGAGGATCTGCCCCGTGCACGCATGATCAGGGCTAATACTTGAGATGGTCGGCGCCGGGTTATTGATGTTGAATGCGCTGCTCGTGACTCCAGTGAGTCCGGCCGACGACGCCGCCAGCGTGTAATTCGTCCCCACCTTGTCGATGGACAGGTCGCTGAACGTCGCGACGCCATTCACCGTCCCTACCGACGTCGTCCCGCCGAGCGTGGCACCGCCGGGATTCGCCGCGATCGCCATCGTGATGCTCCGACCGTTGTCGGTTGGCACCAGATTCCCCAAGCTGTCCTGCACCTGCACCGTCATCGCCGGGCTGATCGTCTGCCCAACCGTCGTGGTCGTCGGCTGCTGTCCGAATCCGAGCTTGTTCGCGGCCCCAGCGGTGATAGTGAAGGCCGCGCTGACCGCGGTTTTTGCATTGCTCGTCGCGGTGAGATTCTTAGGGCCGACCTGGTTGATGCTCAGATTGCCGAACGTGCCGATACCGCTGGCGTCCGTTGACTGCGTCAATGTTCCGCTGAGCGTCCCCGTGCCCGAGGACTTCGACATCGTGACAGAGACGTTCGGCACGTCGTTCCCGAACTGGTCCCTCGCCTGCACGGTCACCGCCGGCGTGATCCTCTGCCCAGCCACCGTGTCCGTCGGTTGCTGCACGAATGCCACCGTGTTTACCGCGGCCGCCGTGATGGTGAAGGCATTGCTGTCAACCGACAGCGCTCCAGCGGATGCCGTCAGCTTCTTCGGGCCCGTCAGGTTGATGCTGAGGGTGTTGAATGTGGCGATACCGTTCGTGCCGACCCCGGTCGGCGTCGTCTGAGTCCGCGTTCCGCTTAACGTCCCCGACCCGGTAGTTAGCGCAACGGTTATCGACAGGCTCGGCACGTTGTTGCCAAACTGGTCCTGTGCCTTGACGGCTGCGGTGAAAGTTACGCCGGCCTGGACACTCGATGGCGGCTGAGTGCCGAATGACAGTGTGCTGGCGGCCGCCGCGTTGATCGTGAATGCGCTGCTCGCCGCGGACGTGAGTCCGGTGCTCGATGCGGTCAGGTTCTTCGAACCCGAGAGATTGATGCTCAGGTCGCTGAAGGTGGCGAGGCCGTTCGCGTCCGTCAATTGCGTCGTGGTCCCGCTGAGCGTGCCCGTCGTCAAGGCCATGCTGATCGAAACGCCAGCGCTGGAGACGTTGTTGCTGAACAAATCCTGCAGCTGAACCGTGACTGCGGGAGAAATACCTTGCCCAGCCGTCGCCGTCGTCGGCGGTTGCACAAAGACGACTTTGTTCGCCGCTGCAGCCGTGATGCTGAACGAATCGCTCGCGGTGGTCTTCGCGTTGCTTGTCGCCGTAAGGACCTTCGCGCCGATCAGGTTGATGCTCAGATTCGCGAAGGTCGCGACACCGTTGGAGTTCGTCGTCTGAGTCAGCGTTCCACTGAGCGTTCCGGTACCGGACGTCTTCGATATCACCACGGATGCACCGGAGACGTTGTTGCCGAATGAGTCTTGCGCCCGCACCGTCACCGCCGGCGTAATGTTCTGCCCCGCCACTGTGTCCGTAGGCTGCTGCACGAACGTCACCGAGTTCACTGCTCCCGCCGTGATGTTGAACGCGTTGCTCACCACCGTCCCTGGCGTGGTCGACACGGTCGACCCCGTCGCGGTCAACGTGTATCCCGTGCCGGCTTTGTCGATCGACAGGCCGCTGAACGTTGCCTGGCCGGAACTGGTGTTCACCGCCACCGTCGTCGTGCCGCTCAGTGTGCCGCCACCGGGATTGTTCTGGATCGCCAGCGTCACGGTCTGCGCGGTCCCCGTCACAGTGGTGCCGTTCACGTCCTGCAGCGTCACCACCGCGCTAAAAGCGCCGCCGGCGGTGCTGCTGAGGCTCGGGTTGGTGGTGAAAGCGAGTTTCGCTGCGGGTCCGATGACCGTGAGTGCAGCAGTACCTTGCAAATTGCCGTTGCTGGTGTCCGTCGCTGTAATCGTTTGAGACCCATTGCCGAGTGAGGTCGCCGTATAGATCACTGAGCACTGGTTGTTGGAGTTAGGGGGGCCCATCTTGCAACTTGTGGGACTAAACGTGCCGGAGCCGCTCGGACTCACAGTCCAGTTGATGTTGTTCCCGTTGGAGGCGCCTTCCTGCGCGGTGCAGGTCGTCGAGCTGTTGAGTGCAACCGGATTGGGACTGCAAGTTACGGTGAGGTTCGCCGCCGCCTGATACGGCCCCACGAACGGCCCACCATTCCCCACCGGCGCGGCGCCCGCGGGTTCGACGAACTCCGTGCTCGTATCCGCCAGCGCGCGCGGCATGTTGATGCGGCCGTTGCCTGTCTGATCCTGCCTGCCTGCGGGGTCGGCGTTGCGCGCGATGCGGCCCACGATCACCCCATTCGACAAGGTCGGGTCCACGGCCTTCATGAACGCGGCGAGCCCTGCCACGTACGCCGCGGACGTCGACGTGCCGCTGACGACGATGTAGTTGCCGTGGATGTCGATCGTCTGGATCTCGACGCCGGGCGCGGCGACGAAGACGGCCTGGCCGGAGTTGCTGAACGAGGCGAGCGCGTCGTTCTGGTCGGTCGCGGCCACGCCCATGACGCCACGGTCGCCGGCCGGGAAGGTCGGCGTGCCGACGGTGTCGTTTCCGACCGCGGCGACAACCACGACGCCCTTCGACCACGCGTAGTCGACGGCGTCCTGCAAGTTCGGGCTGAAGCCGGGCGCGCTGAACGCCATGAGGATGACGTCGGCGCCGTGGTCGGCGGCCCAGAGGACGCCGGCGATGACGTCGCTGTCCCGGCCCTCGCCGTTGGCGTTGAGCACGGTGACCGGAACGATCTGCACGCCCGCGTACGCGACGGCCGCGATGCCGTCACTCGGGATTGTGTCCGTCTGCGCGGCAATGATGCCGGCCAGCCAGGTGCCGTGGCCGCTCGGATCCGTCATGCCGTTCGAGCCGTCCAGCATCGATGTGCCGGCAACCACTGTGCCGGCCAGTTCTGGATGAGAGGCGTCCAGTCCCGTGTCGAGCAACGCCACCTTCGCGGAGCCCGACGGCGTGATGACTCCGAATACCTGGTCCCATCCGATCTTGGGCAACGCCCACTGGTTGACGTAGAGCGGATCGGATGGAACGGACTCCGACACTCGGACTTTGTTCTGTTCAACGCTCTGAACCTGTGGATCGGCTTGGTAGCGCGCCAGCGTGGCGCCCAGCTCGGCCGGCGCGACGGCGACCACGAGCAGTCGCAGCGCCGGGATGGACGACGTCAGCGTGCCGCCGTTGCGCGCGACGATTTCCGCGTGCTGATCGCTGGTCAGGCCCGCGACTACCTTGACGATCAGGGACGATGTCGTTGCGGGCACGGTCTGAGCGGCGGAAGGTATCGGCACGAGCGCCGCGAACACAATGGCGAGTAGCAGCGCAGAAACCGCAAGTCTTCGGCGCACGAGCTTCCCCGCTCGCGTGGAATAATCGGGCGCCGCGCCGGGTGAGCCGGCGGCGACGACATGTCGGCTGTCTCGGTGAATCGGTGGGCGCGTTATGCGTGATGTGGCTGATGTGCGGGCACACGATGCAGAGGGCCGCCGCGGTACGCTGCAGAGCGAGGATCGCACCGGCATCAGGTCTCGCAAACCTTCGTTCGTATCCAGAACCGACGGACCTCCGGTGCGGATCTGGGCCGACGGCGGCGGGAAATAGCCGAGGTGCCGGCCAGAGACGAATACACGACGACAGCGTCCGGCACGCTCGGCCTCCAATAATGGTGGTTACGACATCTTTAATTCCCGCAGCCGCAGAATCGGAAATGCCCCATCTGTCTCAGCGTCTCGCCGCGCTCGGGACGCCGGGCGCCGATCCAATCACGGCGATGAATGGCAGGAGAACGCAACCTCTGTGCCGCATGTTGTCGCCGCCGGCCAAAACCCATGACCGATGGAAAGTCGCTCACTTCCACGACTATTTGAAGATCGATGCGATTGCTCGAGCTTGGATTTTCAAGGCTATCCCCGCGTTTGCGGGGTAGCGAGGTTCAGACCTCGTTGCACGGGCGACACGTGAACGTCGATCGGAACGTCACCGCCTTGGGCGCTATCGTCGTGTTGTTGAGCACGAAGCAGACTTCGACTCGCTCCGGACGGTCGAGAGGGTCGTTGTGCACATTGAAGACGTTCACGCCGTCGGGCCATGTCGCGGGCGGCGCGGCAGCCGGGCACGCCGCCACGGTCATCGCGAACGGGGCGCCCGAGAGCATGTTGAACGCTCCCCCGTCCGCGACATCTTCGATGAGTTGATCACCGTTCGCAGCGTTGAGGCGAAAGCACCACACGTGACCCGCGACATCGAGCCTGACGCTGCCGGCGATGCCGCCGCACACCGCCGGCTGGTTCGGTGGGCCCTGGACGGTCGTGGCGGGCCGGACCCTGCGTCCGACCTCCTCGAGTATCAGCGTTCCCTGGCGCTGTAGGTAGGCGAGGGACTCATCCTCGCGCCCGGCTCTCAGTGCTGCGACATAGAGGCTGCCGGTTGCGACCACAACGAGGCTGCCGACAAGGGCGGCGACCAGGACTTCTGGCAGGGTGAATCCGCGGTCGTTCACTGCCCGTAGACCGTCTGGACCGTCAGCGGATCGGATCTCGCCTGGGCCGGGGTCACCGTGACCGTGATTCGCTTGAGAGTCGTGCAGCCCGGTCCGGCGCAGTTCGTGCAGCCGGCTGGCTGTGTCGGGTCCGTGTCGAGCACGTAGTTGATACACATCACCCGTGTGAAGACTTGCGTGCCCTCGAGCCCGGCGACGACGGTGTCGGTGACATGGACGGCGCCCGCGGTGGGTTGGACGCACGGCGTCGCCGTACTCGCGCCGCAATAGATTTGCTCCTCGATCCTCTGCTGCGCGAGGTACATCGCGACGCGATTGTCGCCTTGCGCCACGATGAAGGCATGCGCCGAGCTCAGCATGAGGGCAAGTCCGGTCGCGGCGATCGCGACGATGACCGAGCCGATGAGGACCTCGAGCAAGGCGAAGCCGGGGTGCCCACGCGCGAGTCGTCCAGGACTTCGACGCACCGGACGTTGTTTACGTGCACGTGGCATTGCGACAGATCTTCCAGTTCTGGAGGGCGTACGTTGGGGTGCCCTCTGCGCCGACACCCGGCAGGCTCGCGACCTGCCACAGGGCCTTGTCGAAGTGAAGGTCCGCGCCGCCCTGGGCACTCAGAATGTTGCCGAGGGCGGAACCATACAGTGAACCCGACCGGACGACGACCGTTCCGTTCGGCGCGTAGGCAAAGACGTACGCGTTCACTCCGCCGGTGACCTGCATGGCATTGGCTCCGGTCGAATTCGTCAGAAGCCGGAGATACTGCGCCTTTCCCGTGTTGTTGTTGACTTGACCATTGAGGATCGCTTGTGTATCGGTGCCGCCTGAATTCGTCGAGCCGATGTTGATCACAACCTCGTTCGTCACCGTTGACGGGATCGTGAGGTTCTTCGCGTTCATGAAGATGCCGCTGAAGCAGAAATTCGCGGCGCTGCCGCCCGGATTGATCGTGATGTTCGCATTCGCGTTGAAGACGCCGGTGCCCGGGTCATAGGTGTACGCTGTGGTCGGCGTGATTCTGCTCCGGACGTAGGACAGCGAGCTGTACCCGCCGCCGGGGGCGGTGCGGCAATCGGTGACCGGTGGCGCCGTCCTCGAATCGAGCGATTGCGTCGTGACGCCGCCTTTGATCTGGCTACAGTCGCTCGGACCGTGGCAGAAGACGCTTCCGTCGGCCGGGTCGTACGTCACGCTTCCGTAGACGACCGCTCCACCACCGACGCTGAACTGGCCGGCGGCCGCCGTGATGTTGGCGTAAATCCTGATGCGGCCACCGGACGCACTCGAATCGATCAGCCCATTCGTCCACAAGTTGAGCCCGCAGGTGAAGGGCGCCGTTGCGATCTGACACTTGGTGGCGGCGTATGAGCCCTGGCTCGAGTCGAAACTGTCGAGCGCTCCGAGACCGTTGAAATTCATGTTCGACAGACCGACAAATGGAA